>CAYUKE010000118.1:0-9286 GCA_964445185.1 uncultured Geminicoccaceae bacterium | reverse complement strand
CAGCCGCCGCACGGTTCCTTGCCGAGGTCGACAGCGCGATCGTCATGCACAACGCGTCCACCCAGTTCGCCGACGGCGGCGAGTTTGGCATGGGCGCTGAGATCGGCATCGCCACGGGCCGGCTCCATGCGCGCGGGCCGGTCGGCGTCGAGCAGCTGACGACCTTCAACTACCGCGTTCGCGGTGCCGGTCAGCTGCGCCCGAGCTGAGCCGTGAGGCCCGGCGTCCGGCGTCTCACCCGGCCCGTCGTCGACCAAGCGCTGCCGACCGTGACGGCGCGATCCGCGTGCCCACGGGGCTTGCGCGTCGGCCTCCTCGGCGGCTCGTTCAATCCCGCACACGAAGGCCATCGCTTGATCTCGCTAGAGGCGCTACGGCGGCTCGGGCTCGATCAGGTCTGGTGGTTGGTCGCGCCGCAGAACCCGCTAAAGCCGCCGGCGGAGACGGCGCCACTGGTCCTGCGGCTGGCCCGAGCGCGCGAGATCGCGGCCCACCCCCGCATCCACGTCAGTGATTTTGAGGCGCGCTCCGGCACGACATACACACTGGCGACGGTCGCCCGGCTTCGCGTCCAGTTTCCGAACCACCGTTTCGTCTGGCTCATGGGGGCCGACAATCTCAGGGGGCTCGCCCGTTGGTACCGCTGGGCGGACCTTGTCGCTGCGGTGCCGATTGCCGTCTTCGATCGAGAGTCATATGTTTACGAAGCACTCGCCGAGCGTGCGGCAACGCGTTTCGCACATGCACGGTGGCCGATGGAGAAATCCGGCAGCCTTGTCGACGCGGCACCACCGGCGTGGTGTCTGTTGCGCCTACGGACGCATCCGGCCGCTAGCTCGGCAATTCGCGCCGCTGGCCGCTGGCGTTCGGAGCGCCGAACGGAGGAAGACTGATCGACGACACCGAGCCTGTGGTGCTTCCGCAGCGCACTCTTCTCGACCTGGTCGTGCGTTCGCTCGACGCCGACAAGGCCATCGACCCCGTGACCGTCGACCTTCGCGGCAAGACCACCATCGCCGACGCCATGGTTGTGGCCTCGGGTACCTCCCAGCGCCATCTGGCGGCGATGGCCGACAAGCTCCTGTCCCGCCTGAAGGCGGCCGGGATCGCCGGGATCGCCGCCGAGGGTGCTCAGAACACCGACTGGGTGCTGATCGACGCCGGCGACGTGATCGTGCATCTGTTCAAGCCAGAGACGCGCGAGTTCTACAACCTCGAGAAGCTGTGGACGGCACCGCCGCGGGAGTTCCGCTCGCACGGCTGAGGCGACTTGCACATAGCCATCCTTAGCGTCGGCCGCTGGCGGCGTGGTCCCGAACGGGAGCTGTTCGATCGGTACGCCGCTCGTTGCGCGTGGCGCATCGAGTTGGTCGAGCTGGTCCTACGCGGCGCCGTGCCCGCCGGCCAGCTCCGCGCTGCTGAGAGCCGCCTGATCGAGACGCAGCTCGGTCAGCACCGGCGATGCATCGCCCTCGACGAGCGCGGCGATCTGCTCGACAGCCAAGCGTTCGCCGCACGGTTGGGTGCGATCCGCGACACGGGGCTGGGTGGTGCCGCCTTCGTCATCGGCGGTGCTGAGGGAATCGATGAGACGTTGCGCGCTCGCGCCGACGCGACGATCGCCCTCGGGCGGGTGACCTGGCCGCACCTGCTGGTGCGCGTTCTCCTCGCCGAGCAGCTCTACCGGGCCTCGACCATTCTCGCCGGTCACCCCTATCACCGCGCTGGCGACTGAGGTCAGGCTTCACAGTCGCGGCACACAAGCCGGCCCGAAGCGACCAAGCGGCGTTGCACACCCCCGCGCCGCGACGGACCTGAAGCCAAGCTAGGCGCGAGCGCTCAGGCTGTCGTTGTGGTCTTCGAGGCTGGCGGTGAGGTCTGCAGGCTGCGGGGGCAGCACCGGCCGGTCAAGCGTCAGCAGCGCGCTGGTAGAACGCAACGCCGCTCGATGTCATCGCGCTGCGCGCCTCGGCGAGCGTTGCACTGGCCACCGCATGGTCGCCGTCGATACGCTCGAGTTCGGCTCTCAGGACGAGTGCGTAGCCGACAATCAGCTTGGCACCGGTGCCGGCGTACACGTCCAGACCCGCGGCCAGCTGCTGCCGTCCCGCGCTCGGATCTCCCGCAGCGCCCCTCGCCCATCCTGAGAGGATCTGCCCCCAACCGAGCCAGTAGGGAAAAGCGTGCTCTTGCGCTATGGCGACAGCGCGCTCGGCGAAGGTACCAGCCGCGGCAACTCTGCCGGCGCCCTGATTGACCGATGCGGCGAGGCAATAGGCGTAGCCCGTGCTGAACGGGTGCTCCGATTCGTGCGCGAGGTGGAGCGCTTCCTCGAGTTCGGCGAACGCGGCGACCTCATGGCCTTCGAGCACGGCGCTCCAGGCAAGGAACAGCTTGGCCACGACGGCAGGCTCGACCCCGTATCGGAAGGCGTGGAGGCGATGCACGGCAGGGTCGTAAAGCTGCATCATCGCCCGCAGATCGGTCTGGGCGCCGGCGAGGTCGCCGACATAGAAGCGATGTAGGCCCCGCGTCCGCTGCGCTTCGAGGAGGAGATCGCCGTTTTCCGCCTCCATTGCCGTTTGCATGAGCTTGGCTGAGATGTCCGCCGCTGGCGCCATGTCGGCCCGCAGCAGGTAGAGGTTGAAGAGGTTGCGCAGTGTGTCGAAGGTCTTGGCGTCGTCGTTGAAGGCGTCCGCCACTCCGCGCGCGCGCAGCAGGTTCGTCTCCACTTCCGGCGAGGACCAGGCGAAGCGCGCGATCAGTGCTGGCGTCAGCGTCATGCGCAGTTGCAGCTCCAACTCCAGGCTCTCGCGAGCGGACGTCGCCGTCGCAAGGACCTTCAGCCCTTCGCGCAACTGCTGCTCCGCCTCGCGGTTCGCCGAGTTGCGTATCGAGTGGCGTCCTGCCATCAGCCAGAAGTTGGCTGCCTTGAGTGGCTCATTGGCCTCGGCGTAGTGCCGGGCGATGATCGCGGGTAGAGAGGCCTGATCGCCTCCCTCCGCTGCGAGGAAGTCGGCGACCCGTGCATGCAGCCGGACACGCTCGCGGATCAGGAGCGTCTGATAGGCGAATTCCTGGACCAGCACGTGCTGAAACTGAAAGTCGGCGCTCGGCGTCGCGCCCGACTGCACGAGTAGGCCCGCCGCGACCAGGGTCGCCAACATCGGCCAGCCGCGTCGGTCGTCGAACTCGCCGATCTGCGCCAGCGCCTTAAGGCTGAAAGCCGGACCGATCACCGCGGCGGTCTGCAGGAGTTGCTTTGCCGGGCCGACCTCATCAAGCCGGGCCATCAGTGGATCGCGCAGCGGCACAGGCGTCGACAGGTCGGCCGGGCCGGCAGGCGTGTTGTCCCCGGGATCAGCACGTTGGGCGGCCTTGGCCAGCTCTTCGAGGTACAGGGGGATGCCAGTGCCCTTCTCGAGAATGTTCTCGATCTTCGCGGCCGGCAGATCGACCTGTTCGAGCAGCGGCTGAATCAGCGCACGGGCGTCCTCGCGCGCGAGCGGCTGAAGCTCCAGGCGCGTTCGGTGGCCGCGTTCGAGGCCGGCGAGATTGCCGGTCGGCCGCTGCGTTAGGACAAGCAGCATCGGCGCGTCCGCAACGCGCTCCGCCAATAGCGCCAGCAATTCCAGCGTCGAGTGGTCCGCCCAATGCAGATCTTCGATGACCGCAACCGTGGGGCCGGCGGCCGCAGGCTGCAACAGCCAGTCCAGGATCCGGCCGACCAGACGGCGGCGCAGCACCTGCGGGCTCATGGTATCGGCAACGCTGCTATCGACAGGCTCTACGCCCAACAGGCGTGCGAGATCGTCAGCCGCCGCTTCATCGCCGAGCCGGTCGCGGGCCGCTGCGCGCAGCAGCTCCAGGCGCTTCTCGGCGGTGGCAGCGTTCGCCAGCCCCACGTCCTTGCCGATACGCGCGATCAGCGGGAAGAAGGGGGTGTTGCGAGCCTGCTCCTCGCACTGGAACATCGGAACGTCCAGGGAAGGCCCGCTCTCACCGCGAATTGCCAGCAGCGTTTCACGAACAAAGCGCGACTTGCCGACGCCCGAGTCGCCCTCGACAATCAGGACCTGCCCGCGCCCGCCCTGGACAGCCCGCCAAAGCCGGTGGACGGTGGCTAATTCGTCCCGGCGGCCGACAAAGGTGCCGGGATCCGGTGCGCCACGGAAACGCTGAGCCCCCGGAAGGGCGGCGACGACCCGAAAGACCTCGATCGGGCCTTCGATGCCTCGAAGGTCTGGCGAGCCGCGGAACTCTGTCTGAAAATGCGGTGCCGCTAATGCCGCCGTCGCGCCGCTCACCAGCGTTTCGCCGGGCCCCGCGAGGGCTTGAAGTCGTGCCGCGACATAGGGCACCGAGCCGACGATGCCGGAGGTTTCTCGCGCAGTGTCGGGACCGAAATCGCCCACGACGACGAGGCCCGTGTGGATGCCGATGTGAACCCTGAGCGCGTCGACCGAGGCCGGCAGGTCGGCGGGTCCGAGCGCGGCCACGGCCACCTGGACCTCCAGCGCCGCACCCAGCGCCCGGCGCGCATCGTCCTCGTGGGCCCGGGGATAGCCGAAGTAAATCAGGAGCCCGTCGCCCAGGAAGCTGGCGATGACCCCACCCCAGCTCACGAGCACGCGCTCGACGGTTCGGCGATAGACCTGGATCAGATCGTGCATCGCTTCGGGATCGAGGCGCAGCGACAGAGCCGTTGAGCCGATCAGGTCGCAAAACATGACGGTGAGCTGGCGCCGCTCCGGCTTACGCGCCGGAGGCGCCGTCCTTGCTACCGATCCGTCGCCCCGTTCGAGACGGTACCCACAGGCGTTGCAGAAACGCGCCCAGGACGGGTTGTTGGCGCCGCACGCGGGACATCGGACGCCAAGAGTTTCGCCGCACACCAAGCGCGAGCGATGGTTGAGCCCGTTATCACTCGGCGACGCGGACACCGGATCATCCCCAGCAACAGACTTTTTGGCTACAACGGCTGCCCCAGGAAAGGGAACGTCGCGCAGCCGCCCTCAACCGTCAATGCGCGCAAGAGCTCATCCTGTCCGTCGCCGCTTTTTGCTAGCCAAGCCCACCGCAGTAGCGTTAGAGGACCCAAGTGACGGCTCGGGAGTATTCTACTCCCGGTCGTGTTCGCCCGATTGATTGCACGTATTTGTTTTTTAGAGGCGACCTGCATGATCCGCCTAGTCGAAGTTGAGGCGTTCAACCATGGCGTCGACCCGCATCTCGACCGCGAAGTATATCTCGACGCCGCGTCGGCCGCTGCCATGCCGGTCAGTGCAAGCCTGGAATTCGGCCCTTTCGAGGACCCTGAACAGGCGCAGAACGCGCTAGCAGCGGCGTGGCGGGCGCTGAACATCGGCGCCGACCCGACGGGGGCCGCGCTGGATACGGCGCTACGTGAGCTCGAGGTGCGCGTCATCTCGTTCGAGGACGAGGCAGGTCAAAGGTTGGACTGCGATGCGCTTGAGGCGCCGCCCGCCGTGCTGCCGGATCGGCGCGGCTTCGCCCTGATCGTCGCGCTCCGACTGCCGGCGCGGGCCGCCGCGGCGCCCGGGCTCGTCCGCGTCCTCGTGGCCGAGGTGGCCCGGCTGCCGAGGTTTGCTCGGCTGTTGCTGGCACCGCGGCTGAAGCCGCAGCTCAACGTGTCGCGGGAGATTGTCGGCGCCGCCTCTGCCCAGCCGTCCAACGGGCCGCACGGCACGGCGCTCAGCGGTAAGGGAGTCATCCTCGGCGTCATCGATTTCGGCTGCGACTTCGCGAGCCGAAACTTCCGGAACAGCGCCGGCACCACACGTCTGCTGCGGCTTTGGGACCAAAATGCCGAGCGCGTACCAGGCGGGACGGTGGCCTACGGACGGGTCTACCGACCGGACGAGATCAACGCGGCCATGCAGAGCGGTACGCTCTTCGTGGAGCATGTCTGGGATCGCCTGGGCTACGTCCCGTCTGCGAACTACTACACGGTCTTCGACGGGATCCACGGTGGTACGCACGGCACCGCTGTCCTCGACGTGGCGGCCGGCAATGGTGGCGCCTACGGAGCCGAAGACCGCGACGCGTGGGCGGGCTTCGCACCGGGCGCTGACATCGTCTTCGTCCAGGTACGGGTCGCGCGCGACAGTACCACCCAGCGCACCGTTCTCTATGCGGACTCGGTGCTGGACGCGGTCCGCTTCATCTTCGACTTGGCGGCAGAGACGGGGCAGCCGGCGGTCGTCAATGTCAGCCTCAACACCAATAGCGGCCCACATGACGGCGACAGCTACGTCGACCGGCGGATGGATGCGCTTCTGCGCGGCCAGCACGGTCGGGCCGTCGTGATTGCCGCCGGCAATGGCCGCGGCCGCGACATGCACGTCCACGGCACGGTTGGGCCCGGCGCCCCCGTTAGCTTGTCTTGGCGGTTCAATCGTGAGGACGCATCCAGGAACGACCTTGAGATCTGGTACAACGCGACCGGCGCGCGCCTGCGGGTGAGCCTTATCGATCCGGACGGGATGCGTCACGGACCGGTTTTGGCCGAGCGAGTAGCCAGGGTGGAGCGCCTGGGCCGGCCCGCCGGCCTCGTGATCGGCAGTCGCGCGCAGCCCGGCCGTCACGAACCGCCCTTGCAGGGTGACGAGCTGACGATCGGACGCGATACCGGCCGACAGGTGATCCTCATCTCCCTCCGGCCCCAGGGTGTGGCCGCCGACTGGGGGATCGAGCTGGAACTCGACGATGCGGAGGCGACCGAACCCGTCGTCTTCGACGCCTGGATCGACCGCGACAACTACGACCTCGCGGGCCGGTTCCAATCGGCCTTCAAGAGCCCGCCGGGCGCCCCGACCACCGACCGCTGCACCCTCGGCTCGCTCTCCTGCGGGAGCCTCCCCATCGTCGTCGGCGGCACCGAGACGCAGGAAGACCCGGCGGCTATCGTCGGCTACGCGCGCAGCGGCGAGGGGCCCACCCGCGTTGGCGAAGCGAAGCCCGATCTGGTCGCCCCGGCGGTGGGCATCGCCGCGTTGAAGTCGGGGCGTTCGTTGTCGCCCGACCTGCGGGTGACAGCCGCCACCCACGCCGGCCTCGACGGCACCAGCATGGCCGCACCGATGGTCGCTGGCACGATCGCCTTGATGTTCGAGGCGGACCCGACGGGAACCCGAGAGCGGCTTGCCGAAGCCCTAGCGGCATCGGCAACCCAGCCCTCGGTGGCGGCGGACACCGAGCGTTTCGGCGCAGGCCGCCTCAATGTCGCCGGCGCTGTCGCCGCCTACGTCCAGCGGCGGCCGTCATGAGCCTCGATCCGTCCCGCGCGGGATCGCCGGCGGCTGGCGATGGTGCCGGTTTGGACGCTCGGCCGGGCAATCCGCAACGGCTGAGTAAGCCGTTCAAAGTCACCTTGGCCTACACCGAGACCTGCAATCTCGACTGCCGCCTGTGCTACGCCGATTGCGGTCGGGCGCGCCGGCCCGAACTGGGCCTCGACGATTGGCGGCAGATTCTCGACGACCTCGAGCAAAGCGGCGTGGTCTTTCTCTACATCGAGGGCGGCGAGCCGTTCTGCCGGCCGGATTTTCTCGACCTTCTGCGGCTCGCCACGCCGCGCTTCTACACGATGGTGCGGACCAACGGCACGCTGATCACGGCCGAGCTGGCGCGGGAGCTCGAGGCGCTGAACGTGGCGACGGTGTTGGTCGACATCTGGGGCGCCTCGGCCGCAACCCATGACGGCCTCACGGGTGTTCCGGGCAGTTTCGAGGCGAGCTGCGGGGCCGTCCGGCACCTCCTCGCCGCCGGTGTCGACACCTGGCTACTGACCATCTTGAACCGGCACAATGCGGGCGAGGCGCACGATTATCTGCGCCTCGCCCAGGATCTAGGCGTAGGCACGGTCGGCTTTCTCCGCCTCTATCCGCTCGGCCGCGTCAAAGCTCGATGGCGGGAGTTTGCCCTCTCGCTTGACGAGATGATGGCCGTCGTCGACGGCCTCGGCCAGCCCGAAGGCCTGCGCATCATGCGCTCGTGGCATCCCTACAATGCCAATTGCTGCTGGCAGATGGCGGCGATCAACGCCTTCGGGCAGTCGATCGGCTGCAGCTATCTGCGGGAGTACGTCGACTATGGCAACGTGCTCGAGCAACCGTTCCTCGATACCTGGAACCATCCCCTCTGTCGGGAACTCCGATCCGGCAAGGTCGAAGAGGATTGCCCCGATTGCACCCGCAACGAAGGCTCACGGGGTGGCTGCCGCTCGACCGCCTTTGCCTTCACGGGCCGCTTCGATGCGGGCGATCCGTTCGACACCCACCTCAATCGTGGAGTGGACCTGCTTGAGCTTCCTGACCTCGCGTTGGCGTCGCGACCCAACGGTTCGACTGCGGCCGATCCCTGAGCAGAGCGTCTGTCTGGTCTACCGGCCGCGGCCGCCGGCGCTCCTGCCGCTTCAGGGCCTGCACTGGGAAGTGTTGGATATGGTCGACGGCAGCACCGGCGCGGAGCTTATCAACACGTTCCGCGCCCGATACATGGAGACCCACGGCGTCGCGGCTGGTGCCTGGGCGACCGAGGCCATCGCAGGGGCGATGGCCGAGCTTGCGGATTGGAGGCTTGTCGAGGCAGGCGGGCCGCCAAGCGCGGAGTTCCCAACAAACCCGCATTCGTTTGGAGATTGATCAATGACTGACGATTTCGACACTTCCGCGCCGCGCCAGGGGCTGGTCAGCGGCTATGGCAATCCGAGCGCTGCGATCGCGCCTCTCCAGCCGCGCGTGCGCTCAGGGGCGACGGTGTCGTTCCCGAACCAAGCGAAGCTCGGCGAGCTCAGCGGCACGGTTTACATCCTGCGCTACAATCTCAAGCCAGATCACGTCGCCAAGGTCCACCAGGCGATGGAGGGCTTCGAGGACCAGCTGCGCGACTTTCTGGCCGCCGTGCCCAACGCCCATACCGCTGAGAGCCGCTTCGGCACGCTGCGCTATCACGGGTGCTTCATCACGATGATCGGTGGCGATCTGAAGAACCACGGGCGCTACATGAGCATGTGGAGCGCCGCCACGCTTGAAGACCTCGCCAAGTACGACAAGCTGGTCAACGCAATCATGGGACTGGCTTCGGGTGTTCCGGCTGAGCTACGCGACAAGATGGAGATCTTGTTCAAGGCGCGGGCCGAGGGCGACCGCGAGGTCAGCGAGGTGCTGGTGCCGGTCCAGAGCGCGACGCGACAAGACGTGGAGTAAAGGCGCTCCTGACGCGCTGTCACGACTGCAAGGCCGCCGTGGCTAGGGCCACGGCG
>CAYUKE010000117.1:0-9306 GCA_964445185.1 uncultured Geminicoccaceae bacterium | reverse complement strand
GCGGATTAGCGGAGCCTTGGGCGGTGTCGTCACCGGCGGCGATCTCGTCCGCGCCTTCGGTGACCCGGACTACGGCTCGAGCCTGTGGTCGCTTGCGGTCGATCCGCAATGCCCGGTGCCCGGCGCCGGCGAGGTTCTGGTGCGATCTCTGATCGAGCACTTCCGCGAGGAAGGCCGGAACTTCCTCGATCTCTCGGTCATGCACGACAATGAGCAGGCGATCGCTCTTTACCGGAAGCTCGGTTTTGAGCAGGTCCCTGTCTTCTGTGTAAAAAAGAAGAACGAGATCAACGAGAAGCTGTTCCTGGGGCCCGTGCCGGAAGCGAAACTCAACGTCTACGCCCGGATCATCGTCGATGAGGCTCGACGGCGAGGGATCGCGGTCGAGGTCATCGATGCCGATGCCGGCTACTTCACACTCACCCTCGGCGGCCGCTCGATGACCTGCCGGGAATCCCTCTCCGAGCTCACCTCGGCAGTGGCGATGAGCCGGTGCGACGACAAGGCGGTCACCCGTCGGGTTCTGGTCAAGGCCGGGCTCCGGATGCCCGCCCAGGTCGACGCCGACCACGCCGATGACACTCAGACGCTCCTCGAGAAATACGGGCGGGTGGTGGTCAAGCCTGCCCGCGGTGAGCAGGGCCGGGGCGTGAGCGTGGACCTCCGCAACCTCGAGCATGTCCAGCGGGCTGTCGCTGCGGCACGAAACCATTGCGAGCAGGTGCTGGTCGAGGAGCTGGTCGAAGGCCAGGATTTGCGCGTCATCGTCATCGACTACAAGGTGGTTGCTGCGGCGACGAGGCGCCCGGCGGAGATCAAGGGCGACGGCGAGTCCACCATCCTCGACCTGATCAAGAAGCAGAGCCGGCGCCGCGAGCGCGCAACCCAAGGCGAGAGCCGGATCCCCCTCGATTCCGAAACCGAGCGGGCGGTCCGCCTGGCTGGCTATGCAATGGACGATGTCCTCCCGGAGGGCGAGGTGATCGCGGTCCGCAAGACCGCTAATCTCCACACTGGCGGCACCATCCACGATGTCACCGACCGACTGCACCCGCGCCTGGTCGACGCCGCCTGCCGGGCGGCGAAGGCGATCGACATTCCGGTCACCGGCATCGATCTGATGGTCGCGGCGCCCGACAAGCCGGGCTATGCCTTCATCGAAGCCAACGAACGGCCGGGGCTCGCCAACCACGAGCCGCAGCCAACCGCCGAGCGCTTCATCGACCTGCTCTTCCCACAGTCCATGCCTGCGGCCGCGCGCGAGGCACGCGTCGGCGCGCTCGCCTGATGGGACGGCTGCTCATCAACACGGCCTACCTGACACGTCAGCTGCGTCGGCTGCTGACCGTCCCCAGTCCGACCGGCTACACGGATACGATCGTTCGCCAAGTCTGCGACGAGCTCGACGGGCTCGACGTCCCTTACGAGCTGACGCGGCGCGGGGCCATCCGGGCGCTCACCGCCGGCCACGCCCGCCGGCCGGCGCGCGCGCTGATCGGCCACCTCGACACCCTCGGCTGCCAGGTCAAAGCGCTTAAGTTCAACGGCCGGCTGGAAGTCGTGCCCATCGGCAACTGGTCATCGCGCTTCGCCGAAGGTGCGCGCTGCACGATCTTCTCGGATCAGGGCGCCTACCGCGGCTCAGTCCTGCCGCTGCTCGCTTCGGGTCATACGTTCGACGATCAGATCGACACGCAACCGAGCGGCTGGGCGCATGTCGAGGTGCGGATCGACGCCCTCGCCCGCGACGCGGACGATGTAGCGGCGCTCGGCATCAATGTCGGCGACATGGTCGCGATCGACCCGCAGCCCGAATTCCTCGACAACGGCTTCATCGTCTCGCGCCACCTCGACAACAAGGCCGGGATCGCCGTCATGCTCGCCGCGCTCGAGGCCCTGCGGCGCGAAGGGGCGACACCGCCGGTCGACGTCTTCTGGTTGATGACGATTTCCGAGGAAGTCGGGCACGGCGCTTCCGCCGTGCTCCCGCCTGAGGTCGCCGCCATGGTTACGGTCGACAACGGCACCACTGCGCCCGGCCAGAACAGCGCCGAGTTCGGCGTCACCATCGGCATGGCCGATCAGACCGGGCCGTTCGACTACCACCTGACGCAGAAGCTCATCCGCCTCTGCCAGGAGGAGGACATCCGCCACCAGCGCGACGTCTTCCGCTACTACCGCTCCGACAGCGCGTCGGCGATCGAGGCGGGCGAAGACGTGCGGACGGCGCTGATCACCTTCGGTGTCGACGCCAGCCACGGCTACGAGCGCATCCACGTTCATGCGCTGCGCTCGCTGGCGGAGCTGGTGACCGCCTACGTCGCCAGCGAAGTCACGATCGGGCGCGACGCCAGCGACCTCGGCGGGATCACCGGCTTCACGCATCAGCCGATGGCCGAAGCCGAACAGGAGCTCAGCGGGGACGGCGAGATGCCTGACGAGGTCGGCGCGTCCTGAGCTTGCTCACGCCTCGGCGTGGGTGATCTCGACGCGTTTGACGCCGATCGCTCGGGCCAGCAGCTCCAGGCGCGCGTGCACCGCGTCACCGTCAGGCACGCGTGTTCCCTTGCGGATCGAAAGCGTGAGCCGCTCGGTGCTGATGTCCAGCCGAGCCGCGTCGAGAATCTCCGGCACGCTCGCCGAAAGACGATGGCCCAGCAGCATCATCCGCCCGAGAATCAACGCGCGACGCCGCTGACTGCGGCTCAGCAGGGCGAGCGCCGCCGCGGCCGCACGGTCCTCGGCAGGGCCACCGTAACGGGCGTGGATGGTCGCTGCCAGGAACACGCGCTCGGCGTGGTCAACACCGATGAACGGGAACTGGAGGAGCCGCCGGAACGCCTCGCGCGGGCGCTCATCGGGATGGTCGCGCCAGGCGACGTCCGACAGCGCGCAGGCCGCCACGCGCAAGCGCCGCGCCGCGTCGGTCTCGCCCGGAAACAGCCCGTCGGTCCAGCGCACGAGCGCGGCGCTAAAGGCAGGCACGCGGGTCGTCATGCCGCCGAGCGCGCGCGCGCCCTCGACCAGGGCATCAAGCTCCTGCTCGGCTGGATCGAGTTGAGCGTAGAGCCAGCCCTCGCGCAGGCCCAGCGCCGAGATCACGAGACGATCGGGCTTGAGGCGCTTCAGCAGCCGGTCGAGCACGAGGGCCGCAGCTGGCAAGGTTGTCGCCCGCCGGGCAGCAACGCCTGGCAGAGCCGCGAGTTCGGCCAAGCCCGAGCGCCACAACCGCTTGGCGAAGGCCCGCGCCGCCTTAGCGTCGATGCCGTAGCCATGGACCACGCGCACGGGCGCCCCCTCGCGATCCATGTGCGCCTTGGCGAAGGTGCGCCATCCGCCGCCGACGGCGTAGAACGTGGACTCCGTCGTCAACATCGGCGGGACCCGCTCCTTCAAGAGTGCGTCGATCCGCTCGCGCGCCGCCTGCGGGTCGGCCTCCAGCATGGCCTGCACGGGCAGCGCGCCGAGGGGCAGGCTGACGTGGCGCTCGCCAACGCGATCATCGACGACCTCGATGATCTCGACGCTGCCGCCGCCCATGTCGCCGACCATGCCCGTCGGCCGATGGAAGCCCGAGACGACGCCGAGGCCCGCGTAGCGCGCCTCGTCCGAACCCGAGAGGAGGCGCACCTCGAAGCCGCTCGCCTCGCGGATCGCGTCGACGAGGGCCGGCCCGTTCTCGGCCTGACGCAGAGCCTCGGTGCCGAGGACGTCGATCCGGCTCACCCGCATCGCGTCGGCGATGGCGCGAAACCGACCGACAGTGTCGACGACGTGCATGAAGGCGTCGGCCGCGATCGCGCCGGTCGCCTCCAACGAGGCACCGAGCCGGCAGAGCGCCTTTTCGTTGAACCTCGGGAACGGCGCCCGCGCGAGCCGATCGTAAACGACCAGGCGCACCGAATTGGATCCGACATCCACCACCGCCACATGATCGTCGCCCGAGGGCGGCAGCCAGGGCCGGTTCAGATCGAACGGGCGAGCGGGCGTGGCGGTGGTCTGTTGGTCCATGCAGGCCTCAAGTGATTACGTCGGGTGCGTCGCGTCCGGTGCGCGTGGCGATGCCGGCGACATGGTCGGCGATGGCAATGAGATCGGAAAGCGCGGCCTGCGTCGCATGGTGCTGGCGCCCGGGATCGGGCTCGAACTTGTCGATATAGACGCGCAGTGTCGCGCCCTCGGTGCCGGTCCCCGAGAGCCGGAAGACCACGCGGGAGCCGTCGCGGAGCTGGAGACGAACGCCCTGGCCGCGCGCCGTCGTCCAGTCCACCGGGTCGTGGTAGGTGAAGTCATCGGCAGCCGCGATCTCGTACGCGCCGAACCGCTCGCCGGCGAGCGTTGCCATGCGGTCCTTGAGGTCGGCCATGAGCTTGTTCGCGATGTCGGCATTGATCGCTTCGTAATCGTGCCGCGTGTAGTAGTTGCGGCCATAGGTTCGCCAGTGGTCGTGGACGATGTCCAAGACCGACTCGCCCCTGGCGGCGAGCACGTTGAGCCAAAGCAGCACGGCCCAGAGCCCGTCCTTCTCCCGCACGTGATCGGAGCCGGTGCCGGCGCTCTCCTCGCCGCAGATGGTCACGCGGCCGTCGTCGAGGAGGTTGCCGAAGAACTTCCAGCCCGTCGGCGTCACGTAGCAAGGCACGCCGAGCCGCTCGGCGACGCGGTCGGCCGCGGCGGAGGTCGGCATCGAGCGCGCGATGCCGGCGATGCCCTTGGCGTAGGCTGGCGCCAGATGAGCATTGGCCGCGAGCATGGCCAGGCTGTCCGACGGCGTGACGAAGATGCCCTTGCCGATGATCAGATTGCGGTCGCCGTCGCCGTCCGATGCGGCACCGAGGTCCGGCGCGTCGGGACCCATCAGCAGATCGTAGAGCTCCTTGGCGTGAACCAGGTTCGGGTCGGGGTGATGGCCGCCGAAGTTTGGCGACGGCGTGCCGTTGACGACGGTGCCTGGCGCAGCGCCGAGGGCATCTTCGAGGATCGCCTTCGCGTAGGGGCCCGTCACCGCGTGCATGGCGTCGAAGCGCATGCGAAAGCCGCGCCGAAACAGCGCACGGATGCCGTCGAAGTCGAACAGCTTCTCCATCAGCTCGCGGTAGTCCGCGACCGGGTCGATGACCTCGACGGCCATGCCGCCAATCTCGCCGGTGGCGATGTCGGCGAGATCAACGTCCGGGGCGTCGACGATGCGGTAGGCATCGATGCTCTGGGTGCGTGCGTGGATCGCGCTCGTCACCGTTTCGGGCGCCGGGCCGCCGTTGGTGACGTTGTACTTGATGCCGAAGTCCTCGGTCGGCCCGCCCGGATTGTGGCTTGCCGACAGCACGATCCCGCCGAACGCTTCGTGCTTGCGGATGACGCACGAGGCGGCCGGCGTCGAGAGAATACCGTCGCGGCCGACGAGCACGCGGCCGACGCCGTTCGCGGCCGCAATCTTCAAGATGATCTGGATCGCTTCGGCATTGAAGAAGCGGCCATCGCCGCCGACCACGAGGGTCTGGCCAGTGAGACCGTCGAGCGTGTCGAAGATCGCCTGCACGAAGTTGGCGACGTAATGCGGCTGCTGGAAGACGGGCACCTTCTTGCGCAGGCCGGAGGTGCCAGGCTTCTGATCCGGGTACGGCGTCGTCGGCACGGTGCGAACGCTCATGCTCTCCTCCCGTGGGCTTGGCGCGGCGCGCCGGGTTCTGCGCCGACGGCCGATCGAATGCAATAAGCGCCATGCGCGTCGCCGAGGCTACAGCCCGAACGTCCGCATCCCGCCTCCGCCACCCTGGCGTCGATGCGGCACACGTGCTCTAGTGCGAATGCGCCGGGATGGAAGGCGGCCGGCCGATCGCCGAGCGCAGGCCCGATGTTCTTAGAGATACGGGCCCCAACGATGACGTGAGGGGATGCCGTGCACGTTCGTTTGAGCCGTTACAAGATGAAACCGGGCAAAGAGGAAGAGTTCATCACGAAATCGAATGCCTTGGGCAAAGACATGGCGAAGACCGGAGCAGTCGCCGCTTACGCTGCCAATCTCGGCGACGATGACTATGTTACCATTGCGTTCTACGAGAGCGAGGAAGCCGCCGAGGCGGCGCGGGAACCGGCGCGCCGCGTCTGGGGCCAGCTATCCGACGTCGTCGACCTCGACAGCATGCACGTCGAGGCCGGCAACCTGACGTGGCTCTACTCCCGCTCGGAACGCTGAGCCGAACGCGGAATCCCGCTGTTGCGACCGCCAAGCGACGGGCGCTATATGTCGCGCGTCCACGTCGGGTGGGGAGGTCTTCGATGACAGGTATGTCGATCATCCAGTGACCTAGAGCCGGTTCTCGGCTCTGCCCGCCGCGCGCCCCTTCGGCGCGTGCCCCACCACCCCTGCGCATCACCCGTTTCACCAAGCCGGCCTTCGACGCCGGCTGTTCCCCGTTTGATGCGAGCTGACCCATGCAACCCGGTTTCGCGGACCTTTTCCGATTCGCCTGGCGCTATTGGCGCCAGCTGCCCGTGCCGTTGACCCTTGCCTGCATCGCCATGCTCGGCGCCACAACGGTCGACGTCGTCATGCCGCTTGCGATTGGCGCGCTGATCGACGCTCTGGTCGAGGGCGCGACACCCGCCGCGGCGCGCGACGCCTTTCTCGTCGTGCTCGGCCTGACGCTGTTGTTCCACGTCCTCCACAAGGGCGGTGACTACGTCTGGTGCGTCGTCGCGACCCGCGCGATGCGCGCCATCTGCGCCGAGGCGTTCGCCCGCGTGCAGCGCTTCTCCGCGAGCTGGCACGAGGGCACGTTCGCCGGCAAGACGGTGCGCAACATCACGCGCGCGACCTGGGCCTTCGACGACTTCGGCGACGCCCTCTACTTCGGCGTCGTCCCGGCGGCGCTGGTCACCTTCGGTACGGCCGCGTTGATGGCCTGGAAATGGCCGTTGATGGGGGTGCTCTTCGCGGGCGGAGTGGCGCTCTACGCGGCCGTCAGCATCATCCTTTCGATGCGCCTGATGATGCCGGTGCGGCGCGCCTTCGTCGGCGTCGACAGCGAGCTGTCGGGCGCGATCGCCGACGCGATTACCAACAACGCCCTGGTCAAAGCTACCGCGGCCGAGCCGCGCGAGGAGCAGCGCCTGACGACGGTCCTCGACCGCTGGAGCCACCATTTCGTGCGCACCTGGAACATGTCGGTGCACACCCAGGTCGCCCAGGCCGCCTGCATGGCGTTGGTGGAAGGCTTGGTTCTCGGCGCCGCTATCTGGCTCTGGGCGCGCGGGGAGGCGACGCCCGGCGAGGTCGTCTACGTCATCACCGCGTTCCTCTTCGTGAACCGCTATCTCGCCGATATCGGCCAACACATCCGCACCCTTGAGCGGGCCGCGGGCGACCTTCAGCCGGTCGTCAGCTATCGGCTGCTCATGCCCGAGGTGGCCGACCGCGCCGACGCCTCGTCATTGCGGGTGGCACGCGCCGCCATCGCCTTTGAGCAGGTGCGCTTCGGCTACGGCGCGCGCGGCCCGGCGCTGTTCGACGGCCTCGAGGTGCGGATCAGCGCCGGTGAGAAGGTGGCCCTCGTCGGCCATTCGGGCAGCGGCAAGTCGACCTTCGTCAAGCTGCTGCAGCGCTTGCACGATCTCGACGGTGGCAACATCACGATCGACGGGCAGGACATCGCTGCGGTGACCCAGGCGAGCCTCCGCCAGACCATCGCTCTGGTGCCGCAGGAGCCGGTCCTGTTCCATCGCTCGCTCGCCGAAAACATCGCCTACGCTCGGCCCGAGGCAAGCGCGGCGGACATCGAGCAAGCGGCAAGCCTGGCCAACGCCGACGGCTTCATCCGACGCCTACCGGAAGGCTACGCGACGCTCGTCGGCGAGCGCGGTGTCAAGCTGTCGGGCGGCGAGCGGCAACGCATCGCCATCGCGCGAGCCCTCTTGGCCGCCCGCCCGATCCTGCTCCTCGACGAGGCGACGTCGTCGCTCGACACCGAGAGCGAGCAGGCCATTCAGGAGGCGCTGGTGCGGCTGATGGCCGAGCGCACGACGATCGTCATCGCTCACCGCCTGACGACCGTCCGCCATGTCGACCGACTGCTCGTCTTCGACGGCGGGCGCATCGTCGAGGCGGGCACGCACGACGAGCTGCTGGCCCGCCCCGACGGCGCCTATCGGCGGCTGCACGCGATCCAAGAGGTCGCTTGGGCATCGGCGGCCGGTGGCTGAGCGCGCCGCGGCGCCAGCGTCGGCACGCGCTCGCGGAGGCGCTTGAGCATGCCGCGGGCGAGCGCCGTCCAATCGACCAGCGGCGCGCGGCAAGCAGCGTCCGCCGCCGCGTCGGTCGGCGTCGGACGCCCGGCGCGCTTTGCTGCCTCACGCATCAATCGCAGTTCGAGTTCGCTGTAGCTCAGGTGCATCATCGTCCGCTCCTCCAGCCTGGGCGCCGAGGCTATGGCCCGCGCCGATGCGGCGGGTGTGACGGAGGCCAATCAATTGGTCTAACGAATGATTTTTGCCTTACTCATGATCATGATAAATGAGATGCCATGCTCGACACGGACCTCCTGCGAACCTTCGTCGCCATCGTCGACAGCGGCGGCTTCACGGCCGCGGCCAACGAGGTGCATCGCACGCAATCCGCGGTGAGCCTGCAGATGCGGCGGCTGGAGGAGGCCGTCGGCCGCCCGCTCTTCGCCAAGCAGGGGCGCGGCGTGCGCCTGACCGGCGATGGCGAGCGGCTGTTGCCGCATGCGCGCCGGATCCTCGCCGCGGAGCGGGACGCGCTCGCTGCGTTCGCCGACCCTGAGGCCGTAGGCCGGATCGTGCTCGGCGCACCGGACGACTACGCGTCGACCCTCTTGCCCCGCATCCTGCCGCGCTTTCGCGGCGCCTACCCGCGCATCCAGGTCGAGATTGTGGCCGCGCGCTCGCATGAGCTGAAGGACGCGCTGCGGCGGAGCGAGGTCGATCTCGCCGTGCTCATGGGCGATGGCGATGACTCCGGAGGAACCATCCTGCTGCGCGAGCCGACGCATTGGGTGACCTCCGCCCACCATCATATCCACGCCGAGGACCCCCTGCCGCTTGCCCTCTACGCGATGCCGTGCGCGTATCGTCAGGCGGCTCTCGACGCGCTCGATTATGTCGGACGCCCGCATTGGCTCGCATACTCCAGCGTTAGCATCGCCGGCATCGACGCCGCGGTCCGCGCCGGCCTTGCGGTGGGCGTCATCGGCGGCTCGAGGCTCCGCGCCGGCCACCGCGTCCTCGATGCCGTCGACGGCTTCCCGCCGCTACCCGCCTTCCCCATCGTCCTCCGCCGCCGCCCCG
>CAYUKE010000116.1:0-9325 GCA_964445185.1 uncultured Geminicoccaceae bacterium | reverse complement strand
CTATTACAACGCCGTCGAGCGTTTTCCCGTCTTCACCGTGACGGCGATGACGATGCGCCGCGAGCCGATCTATCTCTCGACCTTCACCGGCCGGCCGCCGGACGAGCCGTCGGTGCTCGGCGAGGCGATGAACGAGGTGTTTCTGCCGCTGTTCGTCCAGCAATTCCCCGAGATCGTGGACTTCTGGCTGCCGCCCGAAGGGTGTTCCTATCGGATTGCCATCGTCTCGATGAAGAAGGCGTATCCCGGCCACGCCAAGCGGGTGATGCTCGGGGTCTGGTCATATCTGCGGCAGTTCATGTACACTAAGTTTGTCATCGTCGTGGACGACGACGTCGACGCGCGGGACTGGAAGGACGTCATGTGGGCGATCTCGACCCGGGTCGATCCCGCCCGCGACCTGACGCTTCTCGAGCACACGCCGATCGACTATCTCGACTTCGCCTCGCCCGAGAGCGGTCTCGGCTCGAAGCTCGGGCTCGACGCCACCAACAAGTGGCCGCCCGAGACCAAGCGTGCGTGGGGCGAGAAGCTCTACATGGAGAAGGAGATCGTCGAGCGGGTCAGCCGGCGTTGGGACGAGTTCGGCTTGCCTGGCTCCGGACGGCCGATTTGGAAGGTCTAGACACGGCGCTAGCCCGCGCGGTCGCGCTCACGCGCAGCGCCGGCGACATCGCCATGCGTCACTTTCAGGTTGAGCATCGACGCTGGGAGAAGACGCCTGGTGCGATCGTCACGGAGGCCGACGTGGCGATCGACGGCTTTCTCAGCGAGCGACTGCCGGAGACGGGCGACGCGTGGCTGAGCGAGGAAAGCCCCGACGATCTCACCCGAGTGGCGGCACGGCGCGTGTGGATCGTCGATCCGATCGATGGCACCCGCTCGTTCGCTAGCGGGAAGCCCGAGTTCTGCGTCTCCGTCGCCTTATGGGAGGACGGCAACGTCGTGCTCGGCGTCGTCCTCAACCCGGCAACCGACGACCTGTTCACCGTCGCCGGCGCCGACGCACGCCACAATTGGCGCCCTACGGCCTTGCGTCCCTGGTCGACGGGCGGACCGACGGTCCTCTTGGTGAGCGGACGCGAAGCGCGCGCCGCCGGTTTCGAACGCATCTTTCCCGATGCCGCCATCGCCAAGCTCGGCTCCATCGCCTTTCGCATCGCCATGATCGCTGCCGGGCGGGCCGACGGCTTGGTCACGTTCCGCGAAATCGCCGACTGGGACCTCGCAGCCGCGGTGCGCATCGCCGAGGTCGCGGGCGCGGTCGTTTCCGATCGCCGGGGCGACCCGCTTCGTTTCAATCAGCGCCGCCCCTTGCACGAAGGGCTTATCGTTGCCAGCCCGCCCCTACACCGACGTCTCCTCGCCCACCTCGAGGGGATGCGTTAAGCGAGCCTGTACGGCAGCGCGGGGCCGCGAACGGGCGAAGGGAGGGTTAGGCGAGGTGCGACGCTATCCGGCGGAGGCGCTGCACGAGCTTGCGTCGCTTGTGCTTGAGGGGGCAGGGGCGACCGACACCGAGGCCGGGATGGTTGCCGAGCACCTGGTTGCGGCGAACCTGGCCGGACACGACAGCCACGGCGTCGGCATGCTCCCGGCCTATGTGGACTTTCTCAGGCGGGGCCTCTTCGCCGCGGGCCGCGTGCCGAACATCGTGCACGAGGCGGGCGCGGTCGTTGTCGTGGATGCGGCGCGCGGTCTGGGTCCGCCAGCGGCCGTCGCGGCGCTCGACCGCGGGATCGCGCGGGCGCGCGAGATGGGCGCCGCCATCGTGGCGTTGCGCAACAGCGCGCACATCGGTCGCATAGGTGCTTACAGCGAGTATTGCGCTGCGGCTGGGCTCGCCTCGCTGCACCTCGTCAACGTCGTCGACCATGACCCGGTCGTAGCGCCGTTCGGCGGCAGCGACGCCCGCTTCGTAACCAACCCCGTGTCCGCGTCCGTGCCCGCGAGCTCCGGCGTGACGCCGCTGCTCGACATGGCGACCAGCACGATTGCCCTTGGCAAGGCCCGTGTCGCCCGCAACCGAGGTGTGGCGGTGCCCGACGGGGCGCTCCTGGATGCGGCAGGACGACCGACGACCGATCCGGCCGGCCTGATCGATCGCCATGAGGGCGCGCTAACGGCCTTTGGGCAGCATAAGGGCTCGGGTCTTGCCATCATCTGTGAGGTGTTCGCCGGTGCGCTGACCGGCGGCCGGACGGTCCAACCGGGCCACGAACGCAAGGGGAGCGTCCTCAACAACATGCTCTCCGTTCTCGTCGATCCGTCCGCGCTGGGCGAGCCCGACGCGATTGCCGACGAGGTTGGCGCCTTCATGGCCTATCTGAAGGCGTCACCGCCGGCACCAGGCGTGACGGAGGTGTTGGCGCCAGGCGAGCCGGAAGCCAGGGCCCGCACGGAGCGTGGCGCCGACGGCATTCCCATCGAGCCGATGACGATCGACCAACTTCGCGATGCGGCTGCAAGCGTCGGGCTCGCCGCCGCGGACGTCGACCGCTTACTGGGAGGCTAACCGATGGAACGTGTCCAGACCGTTGTAGTCGGCGCCGGCGTTGTCGGACTGGCGGTTGCCCGTGCTTTGGCCCAGAGCGGCCGGGAGGTGATCGTCCTGGAGACGGCCGGTGCGATCGGCACAGAGACCAGCTCGCGTAACAGCGAGGTCATCCATGCCGGGATCTACTACCCGACGGGATCGTTGAAGGCGCGATCTTGCGTCGCCGGGAAGGTTCGGCTCTACGACTACCTGCGGGAGCGCGGCATCCACCATGCTCAGTGCGGCAAGCTGATCGTCGCTACCGACGAAGCCCAACACCGACAATTGGAGGTGATTCAACGTCAAGCGGCCGCCAACGGCGTCGAGCTGGAGTGGTGGACGGCAGAGCGGGCGTGCGCGCTCGAGCCGGCTCTCCGCTGCACCGCGGCGCTCTGGTCGCCGACGACGGGGATCGTCGACAGTCACGCCTTGATGCTGGCGCTCGAGGGGGATCTAGGTGCGGCCGGTGGGGTGGTCGCGTTCCATTCGCCGCTTGAGGGGGCGGAGATCACGGCCGACGGCATCGTCGTCGAGGTCGGCGGCGACGCCGCGATGCGCCTGCTGGCGCGTGAGGTGGTGAACAGCGCCGGCCTGCACGCGCAGGCCGTCGCGCAGCGGATCCGTGGCTTCGATGCCGCGCGCATCCCGCCTGTGTTCTATTGCAAGGGCAGCTACTTCACGCTCGGTTGCCGCTCACCCTTCGCACGGCTGGTTTACCCGGTTCCCGAAGAGGCTGGGCTCGGCGTCCACGTCACGGTCGACCTCGCCGGACAGGCACGCTTCGGCCCCGACGTCGAATGGGTCGACGCGATCGACTACGACGTGGCGCCGCATCGTGCCGACGTGTTCTACGATGCCGTCCGCGCCTACTGGCCGGATCTTCCCGACGGCGCCCTACACGCCGACTACGCTGGAATACGCCCCAAGCTCGTTCCGCAGGGTGCTCCACCGGCCGACTTCGCCTTGCAGGGGCCGGAGGATCACGGCGTCCCCGGTCTCGTCAATCTGTTCGGGATCGAGAGCCCAGGGCTGACCTCGTGCCTCGTGTTGGCGGACGTCGTACAAGCGACGCTCGCCGGTCAAGCGCGCGGCGCCGCCTGAGGCACACGCGCCGTCGAGGTCACGCGTACTGGCGGAGAAGACCGACCAGACGACCCTGAATACGAACGCGATCGTGCGGAAAAATACGCGTCTCGTAAGCTGGGTTGGCCGCCTCGAGCGCGATCGTCTCACGCCGCCTGTGCAGTCGCTTCAGGGTCGCCTCGCGCTCGTCGATGAGCGCGACCACGATCGTGTTGTTGTCGGCCGTCTCGCAGCGCTGGATGAGGACGAGGTCACCATCCTGGATACCCGCCTCGATCATCGAATCACCGGTAACTTCGAGCGCGTAGTGCTCGCCGGCGGCCAAGAGCCGGCGCGGCACGTCGAGGGTGCCCTGGTTGTCCGAGATCGCTTCGATTGGCGTGCCGGCGGCGATCCGGCCGTAGAACGGCAGCGTCTGCAGGCCTTCCACCTCGCTGCCACTGGGACGACCGAAACGACCGCGGATCACATTGTCGCCCTCGTCGATGGCCGCATCGACGTCCCCACTTACCGGTGGCGGCCGCAGGAGTTCGAGAGCGCGCGCGCGATGGGCAAGCCGGCGAATGTAGCCGCGTTCCTCCAATGCTGAAATCAGCCGGTGGATGCCGGATTTCGACCGCAGATTGAGGGAGTCGCGCATCTCCTCGAACGAGGGCGCAATTCCGTGCCGCGTTACGTAACCATGGATGAACCGCAGCAATTCGTGCTGGCGTGGGGTGAGCACGGCCTTCTCCCCTTTCTACCCCGCATTTGTTCTACGTTCGTTCAGTGTCTTCGTCAACCAGCAAACAAACAAGTTGTTACTTCATCCGGCCTTGATACATCGGTTTGCGCAGGGAGCGCTACCACCCATCGGTGGCAATTGTGCCGTCAGAAGCTGGCGAAGCGCTTAAAAGGCACAACCCACACGAGGGTTCCGCAGGCCTGGGCGGGCGCATGCGGGGGACGAACGATGAGCGCATCGGCATGCGCCAACGTGCCGAGCATGCTGCTGTCTTGACGATCGAATGGAACGACCCGCAGCCCGCCGTTCTCGGTCGTGCTGCGCTCCAACCGTGCCCGCATGAAGTCGCGGCGATGGTCGTTGGCGGGCAGGGGCCCGGCAAGCACGGCCGGGTCCAGCGGCAAGGCCCCAGGCGTCGAGCCGCCAAGTTTGGCGATGGCGCTACGAACGAACAGCAGCGCGCAGACAAGGGCCGACACGGGATTGCCGGGGAGCCCAAGCACCGGAACGTCGCCGAGGCGGCCAAACAGCAAGGGCTTGCCGGGCCGCATCGCGATGCGCCAGAAGTCGAGCGCCAGTCCTTCGGCGCAGAGGCCCGAGCGGACCAGGTCGTGCTCGCCGACCGAAGCGCCACCGGTCGTTACGAGCAGGTCGAGGCCGCCGGCATCGGCGGCGAGCGCAGCGATGGCCGCTTGCGTATCAGGTACGATCCCGAGGTCGACAGCATCGCCGCCGAAGCTCTCGATGGCCGCAGCTACCGCCACGGCATTGCTGTTGGGCACCTGTGCCGGCGTGGTGGCGGTGCCGGGCCGCACCAGCTCGCTGCCGGTCGCGGCAAGGCCGACGCGGGGCCGTCGATGAACCGGCAGATGACCATGTCCGAGGCTGACGGCCAAGCCGAGATCGCGAGCGCCGAGCCGGCGGCCTGCCGTCATCATCGGGCTGCCCGCGCGGAAATCGTGGCCCTGCCGGCGAATGTGGCGGTCGGGCTCGGCGGGCGTGACGACGCGGATCCGGCCGCCCTGCGGCTCCGCGTTCTCCTGTATCAAGACCGTGTCGGCCGCTTCAGGCACGATACCGCCGGTGAAGATGCGGCGCGCGGTGCCGGGCGTGAGGGGGGGGCCGCCCAAGGCGCCCGCCGCCGCCTCGCCCTCGACCTCGAGCACGGCGCCGCGGATCGCCTCCGCCGCACGAACGGCGTAGCCGTCCATGGCGGAAACGTCGGCGCCAGGCTGATCACGCAGCGCCGCCAAGTCCCTTGCCAGGACGCGACCGGCCGCGCTCGCGACGTAAACCCATTCGATCGGGGTTGGCACGAGCGCGTCGAGGATCCGTTGCTCGGCCTCTTCGACGGAGATCATTCGATGCCGCCGGCGGCGTAGACGCCGGAGCGTCCACCTTCTTTGCGGAGCAGCCGAACGCCGTCGACGACCATGCCGCGGTCGATCGCCTTGCACATGTCGTAGACGGTCAGCCCGGCGATGGTGACCGCGCTCAGGGCCTCCATCTCGACGCCGGTGCGGGCGCGGACGCGGCAGGTGGCCGTGATCCGAACCAACGCCGCGGCGCGGTCCGGCGCGAGGTCGACATCGACCTTATCCAAGGTGACTGGGTGGCACAGCGGGATCAGGTCGGCCGTGCGCTTGGCGGCCATGATGCCCGCGATCCGGGCGACCTGGAGAACGTCCCCCTTACCGATGCGCCCGGCTTCGATCCGCTCCAGCGTCGCCGGCGCCATCCGCACCACGCACTCGGCGACGGCCAGTCGATCGGTGATCTCCTTGTCGCCAACGTCGACCATGCGCGCGTTACCGGCCGCATCGAAATGGCTGAGGTCGCCGCTCATTCCGCCGGCACCCGACCGAGCAGACGACTTGTCGCCGCCGTCACGTCGGCTTCCCGCATGAGACTCTCGCCAACGAGAAAACGCGATGCGCCGGCCGCCTGCATGCGAACGAGGTCGGCGTGGTCGTAGAGACCGCTCTCGCAGACGAGCCGACGGTTGTCCGGGACCAGCGGTGCGAGCCGTTCCGTGGTGGCGAGGTCGACCGTCAGGGTCTTGAGATTCCGGTTGTTGATGCCGAGCAGCGACGCCGGCAGCGCCAACGCTCGCTCCAGCTCCGCTTCGTCATGGATTTCGATGAGGACGGCCATGCCGATCTCGCGCGCCTCGAGCACGAGCTCGCGGGCGAGGGCGTCGTCGTCGAAGGCGGCAACGATGATCAATATACAGTCGGCGCCCAGCGCCCGGCTCTCGTGCACCTGCCAGCGATCGACGACGAAGTCCTTGCGGAGCACGGGCAGCGCGCACGCCGCGCGGGCGTCGCGCAAGTGAACGTCGGCACCCCGAAAGTAGGGGCCGTCGGTCAGGACCGAGAGGCAGCTGGCGCCGCCTTCGCTGTACGCCAGCGCGAGCGCTTTGGGGTCGAAGTCCGGCCGGATCAGGCCACGGCTCGGCGACGCGCGCTTGATCTCGGCGATCAGCGCGAGGCCGTGGCGGGCGACGTCCTCTTCAAGCGCGCCGGCGAAGTCTCGCAACGCCGTAGTCTGGGCGGCGTCACGCAGGCTCTCTAGCGAGCGCGCCGCCTTTGCACCGGCGACGTGCGCCCGTTTCGCCTCGAGGATGCGGGTGAGGGCGTCAGCCACGCGCGCGGCTCGCGACGATCAGCCGGCGCAGAACCTCCGCCGCGGCACCGTCGTCGATGCGAGCGGCGGCCAGCGTAGCCCCGGCAGCCAGGTCGGCCACCCGATCCGCGACCACCAGCGCCGCCGCCGCCGAAAGCACGATCGCGTCCCGATGTGCGCCGGGCGTGCCTTCGAGGACGGAGCGCAAGGCCGCGGCATTCGCGTCGGGCTCGCCACCCTGCAAGGTCGAGGTTGGGTGGGAGGCGAGGCCGGCGTCGGCGGGGGTGACGACGAAGCGCCGGATCTCGCCGCCGACAAGCTCGACCACCTCGGTCGGGCCTTCGATCGACAGCTCGTCGAGCCCGCCTGCGCCATGCACGACCCAGGCCCGCTCGCAGCCGAGCTTGGCGAGGACGTTGGCGATCGGCTCCAGCCAACGCCGGTCGAACACGCCGAGGAGCTGCCGACGAACTCGCGCCGGGTTGGCCAGCGGGCCGAGGAGATTGAAGATCGTCCGGGTGCCCAGCTCGACTCGCGTGCCCGCAACATGGCGCATCGCGCCGTGGTGGCGCGGCGCCATCATGAAGCCGATGCCCGCTACATCGATGCAGCGGCTGATGGCGTCGGGTTCGAGATCGATATCGACGCCAAGGGCAGTGAGCACGTCGGCGGAGCCGGAGCGCGAGCTGAGGCTGCGGTTGCCGTGCTTGGCGACCGGCACGCCGCACGCGGCAACGACGATCGCCGCGGCCGTGGAGATATTGACGGTCCCGGCGCCATCCCCGCCGGTGCCGCAGGTGTCAATCGCGTCGGGCGGTGCCGAGACCTCGACCATGCGGGCGCGCAGCGCTTCGGCGCCGGCCGCAAGTTCGTCGACCGTCTCGCCGCGCACGCGGAGCGCCATCAAAAAGCCGCCCATCTGCGCCGGCGTCGCATCCCCCTGCATCATCAGGTCGAAGGCGGCGCGAGCGTCGTCACGCGCGAGCGCCCGCCCGGCGGCGGCATCGGCCAGGATCGTCTTGAAGCGCTGCAGGTCGCCGCTCACGCCGTCACGGCCGTTGGGCAGTGGTCGAGAAAGTTGCGCAGAAGGGCGTGACCATGCCGCGTCTCGATGCTCTCCGGATGGAACTGCACGCCGAAGATGGCTCGCTCGCGATGCTCGATACCCATGATCACGCCGTCGTCGCTCCAGGCGTTCGCGCGCAGGCCCTCCGGCAGCGTCTCGCGCGTGCCGTGGAGCGAGTGATAGCGGGTTCCTTCGAACGGGTTGGTCACGTCGCGGAACAGTCCGGTCCCATCGTGATGGATACCGCTTGTCTTGCCGTGCATCGGCGCCGGCGCTCGGTCGATGCGACCCCCGAACGCCTCGAAGATGCTCTGATGGCCGAGACACACGCCGAGCAGCGGGACGCGGGCTTCACTTGCTGCCCGCACCAACGGCACGCTGATGCCGGCACGCGCCGGATCGCACGGGCCCGGACTGATCACGATGCCGTCGCGGCCGAGCCGCAGCGCGTCCTCGACGCTGAGCTGGTCATTGCGCCGCACCTCGAGCCGCGCGCCGAGCTCACCCAGATAATGAAAGAGGTTCCAGGTAAAGCTGTCGTAGTTGTCGAGTAGCAGCATCGCTCGCGCCGTGATGTCCGGTCCTTGGAGGAAACGCCGCGGACCGGCCCCCGTCAAGCGCGGCCGCGTCAGCCGCGGCCGGCGAAGCCCGCTGCACTGATGGCGGCACGGATCAGCGCTTGCGCCTTGTTCCAGCTCTCCTCGAACTCGAGCGCCGGGTCGCTGTCGGCAACGATCCCGCCGCCGGCTTGGACGTGCAACTCACCGTCTTTGATCAACCCGGTCCTGAGCGCGATGCAGGTGTCCAGGCTGCCGTCCGCGCCGAAATAGCCGACGGCGCCGGCGTAGAAGCCACGTCGGACGGGCTCCAGCTCGTCGATGATCTCCATCGCGCGGACCTTCGGCGCGCCGGACACGGTGCCGGCGGGAAAACCGGCGACCAACACGTCGACGGCGTCCAGCCCATCACGGAGGCGCCCTTCGACGTGCGAGGCAATATGCATGACGTGGCTGTAGTGCTCGATGTGGCGGTAGGGATCGACCTGGATGGTACCCGGACGAGCGACGCGACCGAGATCGTTGCGCGCCAGATCCACCAGCATCACGTGCTCGGCGTTCTCCTTGCCGTCCGCCAGCAGCTCCTGCTTCAGCGCTTCGTCCTGGGCCGGGGTGGCGCCGCGCGGGCGCGTGCCTGCGATCGGGCGCAGAGAGGCCTGCCCCTCGTGCAGGCGGACCAGCGCCTCCGGTGAGGAGCCCACGATCTGCATGCCGCCGACGTCGCAGAAGTACAT
>CAYUKE010000115.1:0-9326 GCA_964445185.1 uncultured Geminicoccaceae bacterium | reverse complement strand
CCGAGAGAAATCGCATTAAAGGCAACGGCGCAGCTCCGAATCACACTGACAAGACAAGAACTTTTCCACGGCATTCGCTAGACGATGAACCTCATTTTCGTGACGAACGCTAACACCGGTAACATTGGTTTCGTCGCGACCGCTAACTATTTCCAGCATACGATCTACGCTTGGCTGCCGATCGGCGAGTTCGACGAGATCTACGATCTCCTGCGGAACGAGGCGCCGATCCAGGCGTCGTATTTCGCCGAGACGGACGACCCGTGGAACCCGACGACCAACGCCACGTCGAGCCAGGTCCGCTGGGTCCGGATCGGCACCGGCAGCGAGCCGATCGGCGAAGGCTCCGGCGACGACAGCGGCGACATGTTCGCCATCGTCCAGGCGCTCGCACCGGAGCTGGTCACCGAGCGCTGCTGAGCGACAACGCCCGACATGAGGGAGGAACAGATCATGTCCGAGTATGGGAAGCCTGCGGATCCGAAGCCGACCTCGGTTCCATTCCGCGAAGAGGACGCACTACGGGCGGCACGGCTCCGCGAGGAGATCGTCGCCCGGGCGACGGAGCTGTCGCTGATCATGGCGCGGACGCTGGAGATCCAGCCGCCCCGCGACTTGCGCCAATTCCAGCTCACCGACGGCCCCAACGGCGAGGTGCTGGCGACCTCTGTGTTTCGGACCAGCGGGGGCACGACCGGCGCGCCGACCGTCGAGATCATCACCTGGGGCTGCACCTGCCACACCAACAAGATCTGCTGCGCCGACCCCGACTGTCCGCCTTGTCCGTGAGCGCTGCCCGACCTTCGGTGGCCTGAGCCGACCGAAGGTCGGGCGCGTCGTCGACGCTGGTCTGGGGCGTGCACGCTGCAAGAATAATGGCGTTCACGCGCCGGCAATGCACCGCAAGGTCCGAGCCCGAAGGTCGGGCGACGCCGTCGAGCAACGGCGATCGACCTGTGAGCCCCTTCCGTCATCGAGCGTCGCGGACTAAGGTGCAGCATGCGACGTTGCGACGCGGGGCACACGTCGTGGTGGGCCCTGGCCCCGCATAGTCTCCTGGAGAGGCGAGATGGCAAACCCGATTGCTCGGCTGTACGAGACGGAAGACAACGCCCGCGACGCGGTTGCCCGGCTGCGGGAGGTGGGGGTCGCCGAAGGCGCGATCATCATGCTCACGCCGGGTGGCGAAGGTGGTTCCGATTCGACCGCGGCGCTCGCGCGGGCGGTAAATGCGGGTCGTGTCATTGGTGATCGCGCCGGCCTCTACGCCGACCGCGTCGCGCACGGTCGTTCGCTGGTGGTCGTCGAGCCGCCGTTCGGCCTTGGCCTCAGGGCGACCGAGGCGTTGGACGCCTGCCATCCGGTGGATACCGAGCTCCGTTCGGGCGCGGCCCCGGATCCGTGGGGGCCCGGCGCGCCGTTCTCGGCGACCATCAGCTTGCCGGTGCTGGTTCGCGACAACCCGGCACCATTTTCGCGGTTCGCCGGCTTTCCGACGTTGTCCAGCACGGAACCGCTGGTGTTTCTCGCCAGCTCGAACTTCGCCGTGTCCTCGCTTTTCGGCATCCCGCTCTTGAGCCGGATTGCAGCGCCGCTGTCGTCGCTCATCAACCTGCCGACGTTGACCGGTGGCAAAGGCGGCTATCGAGCGATTGTCCCGCTACCGATGCTGACCAACGTGGCAGCGCCGTTCTCAGCAATGCTCGGCCTGCCGCGGCTCTGGAACAGCCCGACGCCGCTGTCGTCGTTGCTCAGCCTGCCGTTGTTGGCGCGCTCGCGCTAAACGGCTCGGCGTCGATGGGCGAAGGTCGTCTGGGCCCTTGCCCGTCGGCGCGCGGCGCTCAACCCGACCGGCCGCTGCGCGCGCTAAGTGCGCCACGGCTGAGTGTGCTTGATAGTGTCAATCAAGATTGACATAGCTACCGACAAGTCGGGTTGACAGTCTCTGCCCCAAACCTGTAACCCTCGCTCTGTGGGGGGATTGGCACCGGATGCTCCTGACACCTAGCGAAGCTTGGTGTCAGCCGCGTCCACCGGGCCCGGAATTGGTCTCCAGGTGTCCCGATGGCCGGCAGGGGGCGACCTCGCGTGCGGGGAGCGCACGTATCCCAAGTGGTTCGCGAACCACCGGCTGTTGGGAGAAAAACGTATGGCCACTGACTTGGACGATCCGGATCGGGTGTGGCCGACCGGCTTGACCATCCGCGAGTCTGAAGAACTGCACAAGCACATCATCGATGGCGCGCGCGTGTTCTTCTTTATCTCGCTCGTAGCACACATTTTGGCGGCGGCATTCACGCCTTGGCTTGCATGAGGAGGACGTTATGAATCAAGGTCGCATCTGGTGCGTAGTCAGCCCGACCGTTGGGCTGCCGCTCTTCCTCGCCGGCGTCGCGGCGATCTCCTTCATCGTGCACTTTGCCATCCTCAGCAACACTAGCTGGTTCCCCGCCTTTTTTGGCGGCTGAGGCAAGCACGCTCGTTGACGAACTGCTGTCCAAAGGGGGGCGAGATCCCTTTAGTCTCGCCCCCTCTGGTCAGCGGGCCGGGAGGTCGCCATGGGCCACCTTGGACGTCGATTGGTGAATTGGTGGGTTTCCCTCGGCCCTCGTTACCTGCCGTTCGCTGACGTCGCGACCCCGGATTTGCCGCTTGGCCGCCTGTTGCGCCTGTCGTTGTTCCAGGTCTCGGTCGGCATGGCGCTCGTGCTCCTTGTCGGCACGCTCAACCGCGTGATGATTGTCGAGCTCGACGTGCCAGCGTCGCTGGTCGGGCTCATGCTCGCCGTACCGCTCATCTTCGCGCCGTTCCGGGCGCTCATCGGTTACCGATCCGATACTCACCGCTCCGAACTCGGTTGGCGCCGGGTGCCGTTCATCTGGAAAGGCACGCTCTGGCAGTTCGGCGGCTTCGCCATCATGCCCTTTGCCCTGCTGGTCCTTGCCGGCAAGGGCCCCATGGGCGACGACCTTGTGTGGCTTGGCCTCATGAGCGCGGCGTTTGCCTTCCTTTTGGTCGGCGCCGGCGTTCACACGGTGCAGACGGCGGGCCTGGCCCTGGCCACGGACCTGACACCGCCCGAATCGCACCCCAAGGTCGTGGGTCTTATGTACGTCATGCTCCTCGTCGGCATGATTCTGAGCGCGCTCGTCTTCGCGGCAGCGCTTGAGAACTTTTCGCCGGGACGGCTCGTGCAGGTGATCCAGGGCGCCGCGCTTGCGACCGTTATCTTGAACGTCGAGGCGATGTGGAAGCAGGAGGCGCGAAGGCCACCTCGGGGTGCCGCGCCGCGAGCGCCAGACCCGACCTTCGCGCAGGCCTGGACCCAGTTCTGCCAAGGTGACCAAGCCGTTCGTCGTCTCGTCGTCGTCGGGATCGGCACCATGGCATTCGGGATGGCCGACGTCCTGCTCGAGCCCTACGGCGGTCAGGTCCTCGATTTCAGTGTCGCCGCGACGACAAAGCTCACGGCCCTGCTCGCGCTGGGAGCACTGCTGGGCTTCAGCTATGCGTCGCACGCGCTCGGCCGCGGCGCCAGCCCCTACGGCATGGCGCTCCGCGGTGCACTGGTTGGGCTGCCTGCCTTCGTGCTGATCGTCCTTGCCGCTCCGACTGACAGGGCCGAGCTCTTCCTGCTCGGCAACGCGATGATCGGCTTTGGCGGCGCCTTGTTCGCGCACGGCACCCTGACCGCCACCATGCACGCCGCGCCCGCGCACCAGGCGGGTTTGGCGCTGGGCGCATGGGGTGCGGTCCAGGCGACCGCAGCCGGCATAGCGGTGGCCCTGAGCGGAACGTTGCGCGACGTCGTGAACGTTTTCGTCGGCAGCGCCCAATGGCTCTGGGCCCTGCCGGGTGAGGCCATCGGCTATATCTCCGTGTACGGGCTGGAGGTCGTCCTGCTCCTGGTAACGATCGCCGCCGTCCTTCCGCTGATGCGACCCGCAGGTGCGGGGCAGGGAAGGGCCGAGGTGGCTCTGCCCGCGGGCGTCAACGAACCGCGCCGCTCGGCCTCTTGAGGTCGCAATCATGGCTGTGCTGCCGATCCTCGAATATCCCGATCCGCGGCTTCGAAAGGTGGCGGCCCCGGTCGAGCAGTTCGACGCGAAATTGACCAGTCTCGTCGGCGACCTCTTCGAGACCCTCCACGCCAAGGGCGGCATCGGCCTTTCCGCCCCGCAAGTCGGCGCCACGCAGCAGGTTCTCGTGGTCGACCTATCGGGTGACGGCGCCGCGCCAGAGGCCTACGTCAACCCGCAGATCCTCAAGCGAGGGCGCTGGGGCATCGTCGAAGAGAGCTGCTTGTCGCTGCCCGGCGTCGTGGGGAATGTGCTGCGGGCGACGCGTGTCCGGGTGCGCGCGCACGACCTCGCCGGCAAGCTCGTCGAGCGCGATGTCGAGGATATGCACGCGGTCTGTCTGCAGCATGAGATCGACCATCTGAGGGGCAAACTGTTCATCGATCGCCTGTCGATCGTCGGCCGGCTGCGACTGCGATGGCGCGGTACCCTCGTGTCGCAAGAGGACCGACCCAAGGAACACGCGCCATCGACCTAAGCGCAACGTCGTGCCCTCGTGTAAGCGCCTCGGATCGGACTCTCGGGCGTCGTATCGCTAGGCGGAGTGGAATGCCCCTGGGACGAACAGTTCATGGATAGGCTGCCGGCCGCGGAAGTGGATACGGCGCGGCGCGCCATTGTCGTTGGCGGTGGGTTTGGCGGCATCGCAGCCGCGTTACGTCTGCGCGCCAAGGGCTACGCGGTCACCGTGGTTGATCAATGTCCACGCCTCGGCGGGCGAGCACAAGTCTTGGAGCACGAGGGCTTTCGCCACGACGCCGGACCGACGGTTCTTACAGTGCCGTTTCTATTCGAGGAGCTATTTGAGTTATTTGGAAAGCACCTTGACGACTACGTCACGCTGACCGCTCCCGACCCTTGGTATCGGTTCGTATTCAGCGACGGTAGCCATTTCGACTACGGTCCGACGGAGACACGCACCGAGGCCGAGATCGCGCGGCTCAGCCCGCGCGACGTCGAGGGGTATCGTCGTCTCGATTTGGCCGCTGCCGATATCTATCGGGTCGCGTTCGAAGCTCTTGCGGACCAACCGTTTCATAATCCTCTAACCATGGCGCGCCATCTCCCCGCGCTGCTGCGGCTACGCTCCTACGAGACGGTTTGGAGCTATGTCGGCCGCTTCATCAAAGACGAGCGACTACGCAAGGCGTTCTCGATCCAGCCACTACTCCTGGGCGGCAATCCGTTCGCGACGACCAGCGTCTACGCGATGATCAATCACCTCGAACGCCGTTTTGGCATCTGGTTTCCCGTCGGCGGCACGGGGGCGCTCATCGATGCGCTCGAGCGGCTGATGCGGGAAGAAGGGGTGCGGATCGAGCTCAACACCTCGGTCGAGCGAGTCCTCGTTGCGGACGGTCGGGCGCAGGGCGTGCACCTGCGCGACGGCCGCGAGATGGAAGCTGATATCGTCGTCGCCAACTGTGATCCGGTGCAGCTCTATCGGACCATGCTGCCGGCAAGTGCGACGGATGCCGTGGCTCGGGTGCGGGCGCATCGTGCGGCACTGTCGATGGGGCTGTTTCTGCTGTTCTTCGGTGCACGACGGCAATGGCCCGACGTGGCACAGCACACCGTCTGGTTCGGCCCGCGTCATCGCGCGCTGCTCGCCGACATCTTCCAGCGCAAGGTCCTCGCCGAGGACTTCTCGCTTTACGTTCATCGGCCCACGGCGACCGATCCCAGCTTCGCGCCGCCCGGCTGCGACAGCTTCTACGTCCTCTGCCCGGTGCCCAACCTACATGCCAACGGCATCGACTGGGCGCACGAGGCACCGCGCCTTCGCGATCGCATCGTTGCCGAGCTTGACCGGACGCTGCTGCCCGGCCTGCGACAGGATATCCGCGCCACCTTCTGGCTGACGCCGGAGGACTTCCGCGACCGCTACGGCAGCCATCAGGGCACAGGCTTCTCAATCGCGCCCATATTCTGGCAGCTTGCTTGGTTTCGGTTTCACAACGTGGGCGAAGGGGTCAAGGGCCTCTACCTGGTCGGGGCGGGCACACACCCCGGCGGCGGCATTCCTGGAGTCGTTCTCTCGGCCAAGGTGCTGGACCGTGTGGTTCCGACGGTGGCAGCCTAAGCGATGCGGCGGGACAGCACGCTCGTGCGCGGGGCGCGCCCCTTTCGGCGCAGCTGCGGGTCCGAGGCGGCACACCGCTCTCGACAACGAGAATCGAAGCGATTGTGCGGCATGTCGAACGCTGATCTGACGGTTCATTCCGCGCCGGGAGATCGCACGCCCACCGATGTGCCCGGGCGGCTGCTGCGCAGCAAGCGCAATCGCAGCGGTTCCCGAACACAGCCCTACCGTTGCCTGAGGGGCGGACCACCGGGCGCGGGGCGTCCGCCTCCACGACGGCTGCGAATCGCCCGCGAACCGCGCGTGCCGGAATTGGGATCCCACGCAGCCCCATCGTAAGGTACTACGACCTCCGGACAGGACGCGCGTCTCGCGACTGCACTTCGGAGGTCTCGATGACACCGGATGAGCTTGTAGACGCCCATGCAAGCGCTCAGGAAAGCGGCTGCTCGCGGGTTCAGGCGTTTTCGCTGCGGGCCAGGGCGCAGTCGGTCGAGGTGAGCGACGCCGCGCGCAATGGCGATCGCGTCGGCTCCGCGGCATGCCGATGCGCTGACGCCCCGTCACCATGCCGTCGGGCCAAGCGGTCGTCTCGCGGCTTGAGCGGTTTCCATCGTGGCGACCACCTCGGCTTGCATTGGGGCGCGCCGCCGCGGCGCGGTCCCCGTCAATAGAGCGTGACGGCGCATGGCCTACGTTCTTGCGGTGATCAATCTGAAAGGCGGTGTCGGCAAGACGACGACGACCGTTGCGCTCGCCGAAACGCTTTCGAGTGTTCGCGGCACGCGGATCCTGGTCATCGATCTCGACCCGCAGACCAACGCGACATTCATGTTGATCGGCGAGGCGGCGTGGCTCGAGCGAAACCAGCGCGGCGGCACCGTGGCGAGCTTGTTCCGACGCGCCATCGAGCCGTCCGCGCCGCCATTCGACTTGCGTCGTTGTCTGCATGCGGGCGCCTCTGACGTCGAGTCCGCGCGCACGATCGATCTGCTTCCCTCCAGCCTAGACCTGATCGACCTGCAGGACCGGTTGGTCACTGCGGCAGCGTGGCGGTTCGGCGTCCGCACGCCGGTGGACGTCTTACGCCGCGCCGTCCTCCCGCGCTTGAGCGCTTACGACCTGGTCCTGATCGATTGCCCGCCGAACTTGGGCACGATCACGCTAAACGGCCTGCGAATTGCCCAATCTTATCTCATTCCGACCATACCTGACGTGCTCTCGACCTACGGCATCGGCCAGATCACCAAGCGGGTCGAGGACTTCTCGAAGCGGCTGGGCGAGCGGATTTCTCCGCTGGGGATCGTCGCGACCAAGTGGCGCTCTGCCTCGAAGGTTCATCAGGCGACGCTGCAGCGGTTGCGCGAGGAGGGCAGCGCCGGCTCTGCGCCGCCGGTCTTCGAAACGGCCATCCCGGAAGCCAACGATCTTGCAGCGGCCGCCGAGTTCAGTGAGGAGCGGCGAACCCTGGCGAAGAAGTACCGGACCACACGTGAGGCTTACAGCAAGCTAGCCGAGGAACTACTTAGCGCGATCGACGGGCGACGCTGAACTCGATCGGCGCATGCGGCCGGCATCGTCGCCAGCAGGCAATGCGCGATTCCATCGGCCGGAGCGGGCGATGGCAACGGAGCAGCTGGGCGGCGTGGCGAGGCGTCTCCTGCAGTTCAGCCGCTGGGCTGGCGCCCGGCCTGTCTCAGCGGCCCGCGGTTCCCCACTTGTCGCAGGTGATGCCAAAGCGCGACGGTCGCAAAGATCGTGCTTGAATAGAGATGATAGCAGATGTGGAGCAGTGGTCCAAATAGACCAACGCGCCAACCCCCATGGCGCCACAAGGTGCTAAAGAAGTCAGCATTGATCAAATAATAAAAAAATGTAGAAGCAATAAATAAATAGGCAGCATGCGAATGCGCAAGCGAGGCAAAAAACAACGAGACACAAAGGGCAGCGCACGCCGCAGCTACCCGTTCCTTATAGGTCGTATTCAAGCTTGATTTTCCGGCATTGGCTACCAGCATTCTCGACCACGGGAGTGCACGTGTGAACACGTCGTCGTGCCAGAGTTGGCGCAAGGTCCAGTTCTTAAGGTGAGCGCCCTGCGCTTCCGGCACGAGGCGGATCTGCCAACCGTGCTGGCGGAGGCGATAGCCGAGGTCGATATCTTCCATGCAGGGCTTGCTATAGGCTTCGTTGAAGCCGCCAACGTCGACAAAGGCCGTTCGACGTACCGCACCCAAGCCCGTCCAGAACGTTTCTGCTGCCCCCGCGCCGTTCTGATGTACGTAGTGATGGCGCAGGTTCGCGTAGCGTGCAGCCACGTTCGGCGCGTGCTGGCGCGCGCCGTACGATCCGAACGCCGCGGCAACATCGGGGCGCTCGTCGAGTGTCTGGAGCAGTAGGGCCGCAGCATTCACTTCGACTTGCACGTCCGAGTCGACGAACAGAATGACGTCCGTTTCGACGTTTGCGCTGGCGGCGTTTCTCGCTGTTGCAGGGCCCAGAGGTCCGGGAGGGCCCGCAATCACCTCCGCGCCGAGCGCGCGCGCTCGAGCCGCCGTCGAATCTGTCGACGCGTCATCGTAGACGATGATCCGCGAAGGTCGCGGCTGCGCGGCGCGCAAGGCGTTGATGCACTTTTCGATCGTTGCCGCCGCGTTACGGGCCGGTATGACCGCCGTGTAGCTTGCCTGCAAAGTCGACGTCCTCCACAACGCCAAGTCTGACCGGGGAAGTCGTGCCCGCGTGACCAGATCCGGGTCGTTGTTGATGCCTCTCAGCCTTGGCATGTTTGCCGTGAATTGAGGTTGCGATGCGGCGCCTTCCGGTAACCGCTTTGGCGGTAGTTTGTCGTGCGGAGATCGTCACGCTCGTTGCGTTGGCCGGCGTCTTTGCAACGATCCCTTGGCTGTTGGGGTGGATGCGGCTTTCCCCTAACGCTCACCTTACGGCATTCGTAGTCGCAGTTGTTTCGGCCATCGCAGCTGTCAACTACATTGGCAGCAAAGAAATAGCTATCAAACGCGTCATCGGCAGGGTGGTTCGACGATGGGCGTTTGTCAACCTGACGCGCGCGATGCTGGCGGTCGCCGTTTGCGGTTGGTTCGTCGGTGGCTTCTGGCTGCAGAACTTCCCGATTTCCGACGACGTGGTGGCCTACGCCATGC
>CAYUKE010000114.1:0-9398 GCA_964445185.1 uncultured Geminicoccaceae bacterium | reverse complement strand
GCCATGCCGGCGCCATCATCTCCGGTGGCAAGGGCGGCGCCGAGGACAAGATCGAAGCGCTGCGCGCGGCTGGGATCGTGGTAGCCGAAAGCCCTTCGGAGATCGGCGCGTCGATGTTGAAGGCCATGGGCTGACGCACGGGAGCAAAGCAAAACGCCGCCGCTCGGGCGGGGCGAGCGGCGCGCGCATCTGGCTTACGGGGGATAGGACAGAGCATGGCGACGCGTCGGGAGATCGAGCAGACGGCGTTCCTTTACGGTGGGAACTCCGGCTTCATCGAAGGTCTCTACGAGCGCTACCTTGAGGATCCGGCGAGCGTCGACGTCAGTTGGCGGGCCTACTTCGACGATTTGGGCCCGGAGACCAAGGCGCTCTTCCGTCAGTCGCAGCAGGCGATCGCGGCCCAGCCGAAGCCGGCCGTGCTCCCGCATTTCGCCGACCGCGGGCGGGCGGCCCCTAGCCCGTTGCCGGCCGCGGTCGTCCAGCTGGACGACGAGCGTGCCAAGCGCCTGATCCGTGACCATCTCCGCGTGATCATGTTGATCCGCGCGTATCGTGTGCGCGGCCATCTCGCAGCCAAGCTCGATCCGCTGGGCTTGGTCGAGCCTGGCTACCACCCCGAGCTCGACTATCGGACCTACGGCTTCACCGACAACGATCTCAATCGCGAGTTCTACCTCGATCACGTGCTCGGCCTCGAGAAGGCGACACTCCAGACGATCGTCGAGGTGCTGCGCAAGACCTACAGCTCGACCGTCGGCATCGAGTTCCTGCACATCCAGAACCCGGACCAGAAGGCTTGGCTGCAGGCGCGTATCGAGGGCCTGCAGGGGATATTTGAGACGAACGACGCCGAGAAGCGCGAGGTCCTCCAGCAGATGACGGCGGCGGAGGGCTTCGAGAGCTTCCTCCACGTCAAGTACCCAGGCACCAAGCGGTTCGGCTTGGACGGCGGCGAGAGCACCATCTGCGCCGTCGAGACGGTGATCCGGACGGCGGCCGCGTTGGGGGTCGAAGAGATAGTGATGGGCATGCCGCATCGCGGTCGGCTCAACGTTCTCGCCAATGTCATGGGCAAGCCCTACGCGGCGATCTTCTCCGAGTTCCAGGGCGGTGCCGTTCAGGACGACGTGCTCGGCTCCGGCGACGTCAAGTACCATCTCGGCACCTCGACGGATCGGGTGATTGCCGACAACCCGGTGCACCTCAGCCTGACAGCCAATCCGTCCCACCTGGAGGCGGTCAACCCGGTCGTGTTCGGCAAGGTTCGCGCGAAGCAGCAACAGCGCGGCGACCTCGAGCGCGCCAAGGTGATGGGCGTCCTGTTCCACGGGGATGCCGCGTTCGCCGGCCAAGGCGTCGTCCACGAGGGTTTCGAGATGTCGGACCTCCGGGGCTACCGCACCGGCGGCACCATTCATATCATCGTCAACAACCAGATCGGCTTCACGACCAATCCCTCGAGCGCGCGCAGCTCGCCTTATCCCTCCGATGTCGCGCGCGGCGTGCAGGCGCCGATCTTTCATGTCAATGGCGACGACCCGATCGCGGTCACGCACGTCGCCCGCCTCGCCGCGGAGTTCCGCCAGCGCTTCAAGCGCGATGTGGTCATCGATCTCTGGTGCTATCGCCGGCACGGCCACAACGAAGGTGACGAGCCGAGCTTCACCCAGCCTCGCATGTACCGGCGCATCGCGCAGCAGCCGACCTGCCGGCAGCTGTTCGCCGACCGCCTGGTCGCCGACGGCGTGCTCTCGCGCGATCAGGCCGACGGCATGCTGAAGGACTTCCTCGCCAGGATGGAGGAAGAGCACGCGGCGTCGAAGACCTATCGGACTAACAAGGCCGACTGGCTTGAGGGGGTCTGGTCCGGACTGGCTCGCGCGCCGATGGAGTATGTGCGCGGCGAGACGGCGGTGGCCGTCGAGCGGCTCCGCGAGCTCGGGTTGAAGATGACCGGGTTGCCGGAGTCGCTGAACGTCCACAAGCGGCTCGAGCGCGTCATCGGCCAGCGTCGTCAGGCGATCGAGAGTGGCGAGGGAGTCGATTGGGCGACGGCCGAGCATCTGGCCTTCGCGACGCTCCTCGACGAGGGCTTTCCCGTTCGCCTGTCCGGCCAGGATGTCGGTCGCGGCACCTTTTCCCAGCGCCATGCGGTGATCGTCGACCAGGACACGGAGACGGGCTACGTCCCGTTGGCCAATCTGACCGACGATCAGGCTTCGATCGAGATCTTCAACAGCTTCTTGTCCGAGGAGGGCGTGCTCGGCTTTGAATACGGTTACTCGCTGTCCGAGCCGAATGGGTTGACGGTGTGGGAGGCGCAGTTCGGCGACTTCGCCAACGGCGCCCAGGTTTACTTCGACCAGTTCGTCTCCTCGGGCGAGAGCAAGTGGCTGCGGATGTCGGGCCTCGTCTGCCTCTTGCCGCACGGTTACGAGGGCCAGGGGCCGGAGCACAGCTCGGCCAGGCTTGAACGCTTTCTCCAGCTTTACGCTGAGGACAATATCCAGGTCGTCTATCCGTCGACGCCAGCTAGCTATTTCCACACCTTGCGGCGGCAGTTGCATCGCAAGTTCAGGAAGCCCCTGATCGTCATGACGCCGAAGTCGCTGCTGCGCCTCAAACGCTGTCAGTCGGCCCTCGCCGACATGGCCGAGGGTTCGGCCTTCCACCGCGTCCTCTTCGACCGCTTCCCCACGGAGGCCGACCGGCACGTCGAGCGCGTCGTCCTCTGCTCGGGCAAGGTCTACTACGATCTGAAGCAGGCAGCCGAAGAGCGGGGGATCGATCACAAGATCGCCTTCGTCCGCCTGGAGCAGCTGGCGCCGTTTCCGGAGACCGTGCTCAACGACGAACTCAAGCGCTACCCGCGCAGCGCTTGTGTCGTCTGGTGTCAGGAAGAGCCGCGCAACATGGGGGCTTGGTTCTTCGTCCAGCCACGGCTCACCAACATGACCGAGGATCTTGGCTTTGCCTCGGCTAAGCCGGTCTACGCCGGACGTTTGCCCGCGGCTTCGCCCGCCGCGGGCGTCAACGCGCAACACCAGCGCGAGCAGCAGCGGCTCGTCGCCGAGGCCCTCGGCGTCGATGCCTGAGCGTCGGAACGCAAAGATCGTCAAGAGGAATGAAAACGGATGAGTGTCGAGATCAAGGTTCCGACGCTGGGCGAGTCAGTCACCGAGGCGACCGTTGCCAAGTGGTTCAAGGCTGCCGGTGAAGCCATCGCCGCGGATGAGCCGCTGGTCGAGCTCGAGACCGACAAGGTCACCGTCGAAGTAAATGCGCCAGTGAGCGGGACGGTCAGCGAGATCGTTGTCGCCGAGGGCAGCGAGGTCGAGGTGGGCGCGTTGCTCGGCTACATGCAAGAAGGCGCGGCGCCCGCGGCGGGTGACGGTAACGGCAAGGCAGCACCGCCCATCGCTACGCCCACGCCGGTGGCGGCGTCCGCCGCAGCGGCGTCTTCGGCGACGTCGGCAGCTGCTCCGGCCGGCGTGGGGCCGGCCGCGCGCAAGGCGGCCGCCGAGAGCGGGATCGATCTGGGCGCTGTCGCCGGCACCGGACCGAAAGGCAACATCACCAAGGCCGATGTTGCTCGTGCCGCCGAGCCGACGGCGGCGGTGCCCACGCCAGCCGCCCCGGGGGCGCCGGTGCCGGCGCTGCCGCTCGGGCGCGGCGGCGAGCAACGGGTCAAGATGACCCGGCTGCGTAAGCGTATCGCGGAGCGGCTGAAGGAGGCGCAGAATTCGGCCGCCATGCTGACGACCTTCAACGAGGTCGACATGACGGCGATCATCGAGTTGCGCCAGCGCTATCAGGACGCATTCGTCAGGAAGCACGGCCTCAAGCTCGGCTTCATGGCCTTCTTCGTGAAGGCGGCCATCGAGGCGCTGAAGGCATTCCCGTCAGTCAATGCCGAGATCGACGGCGATGAGATCGTATACAAGCACTACTACGATATCGGTGTCGCCGTCTCGACGGAGCAAGGCCTGGTCGTGCCGGTCGTGCGCGGCGCCGATCAGATGAGCTTCGCCACGATCGAACGGACGATCGCGGAGCTTGGCGAAAAGGGCCGCGAGGGTCGGCTCGCGATGGAAGACTTGATGGGGGGGACCTTCACGATCTCCAACGGTGGGGTCTTCGGCTCGATGATGTCGACGCCGATCCTCAATCCGCCGCAGGTCGGCATCATGGGCATGCACAAGACTACCCAGCGCGCGATGGTCATGCCCGACGGGTCGATCCAGGCGCGGCCGATGATGTACTTGGCGCTGTCCTACGACCACCGCATCATCGACGGGCGCGAGGCGGTGAGCTTCCTCGTTCGCGTCAAGGAGTGCGTCGAGGATCCGGAGCGGATGCTACTCGACGCCTGAGGCGGGGACGGATGGCCTTCGTGGGTTGGTTTCGGTGGCGGCGCGGCAAGGTCGAAGGCACGGCACCTGCCGGCTTGGCCGAGGCGCCGGCGATCGACTTCGAGCCGGGTGAACCCGATCCTATCGCCGAGACGCAACAGGAAGGTCCTATGGCAGAGCAGTATGACGTGGTGGTCATCGGTGGCGGACCCGGCGGCTACGTTGCCGCGATCAAGGCCGCCCAGCTCGGCTTCAAGACCGCCTGCGTCGAGAAGAGAGGCGCGCTGGGTGGCACATGCTTGAATGTCGGCTGCATTCCATCGAAGGCGCTGTTGCATTCCTCGGAGCTGTACGAGGACGCGACGAACGGCATGGCCAAGCACGGCGTTATCATCAACGGTGTCGAGCTCGACCTCGCCGCCATGCTCGGCCACAAGAGCAAGGTTGTCCGCGAGCTGACCCAGGGTATCGAGTTCCTCTTCAAGAAGAATAAGGTGACCTACGTGAAGGGGCACGGCCGCCTCGCCGGGCCGGGCCGGGTTCAGGTCGGGCTTACGGACGGCGGCACCCAGGAGCTCGAGGCGAAGCACGTCATCATCGCGACGGGCTCGGACGTGATGCCGTTGCCGGGCGTCACCATCGATGAGAAGCGGGTGGTCTCATCCACCGGCGCGCTCGACCTCGAACGCGTGCCGCAGCGGCTCCTGGTCGTTGGCGGTGGCTATATCGGGCTCGAGATGGGGACCGTTTGGCGGCGGCTCGGCAGCGAGGTGACGGTCGTCGAGTTCCTCGACCGGATCACGCCCGGAATGGACGGCGAGGTGTCGAAGCAGTTCCAGCGCATCCTTGAGAAGCAGGGCTTCGCCTTCCGCCTCGGCATGAAGGTGACCGGCGTCGAGAGTTCGGATGTGGGCTGCCGGGTGACCATCGAGCCGGCCGCCGGTGGCGCGCCCGAGACACTGGAGGTGGACGTCGTCCTGGTGTCGATCGGCCGACGGCCGTACACCGACGACCTCGGCCTCGAGACCGTCGGCATTCAGGTCGACAACAAGGGCCGGATCCCGACGGACGGCCGTTTCAAGGCCGCGGATGGCGTCTACGCGATCGGCGACGTCATCGAGGGGGCGATGCTTGCCCACAAGGCCGAGGAAGAGGGCGTCGCTTGCGTCGAGATGTTGGCCGGCCAAAAGCCCCACATCGACTACGACGCCATCCCTGGCGTCGTTTACACCGCGCCGGAGATCGCCTCGGTCGGCAAGACCGAGGAGCAGCTCAAGGACGCAGGCGTCGCATACAAGGTTGGCAAGTTCCCGTTCATGGCCAACAGCCGCGCGAAGGCCGTCGGCACGACGGACGGGTTCGTCAAGGTGCTGGGGGATGGGGTCACCGACCGGGTTCTCGGCTGCCACATCATCGGCGCCGAGGCGGGCACGATGATCGCCGAGCTCGCGCTCGCCATGGAATTTGGTGCCAGCTCCGAGGACATCGCGCGAACCTGCCACCCCCATCCCACGCTGGAGGAGGCGGTGAAGGAGGCGGCGATGGCCGTCACCGGCAAGCCGATCCACATCTGAGCGCATGATTTCCGCACGCGGTCTGAAGCGGTCGAGTTTCGTCGGCAATGCGGCTGGCCGGTGCTATCGCGTCGGCCTTGCCCTACTGCTGCCGGCGCTGATCGTTGCCTGCTCGGCGCCGCTCCAACGCTTTCCTGTGCCCGAGGCCGATTTGGCGGCGGCCCAGCCTTACGGCATTCCAGGCCAGCTTCGTACGTTCGGCGACATCGTCGAAGCGGGCGACCTCGATCGGCTGCTCGACGAGCGGACCCAGTCGGCGCAGGCTCGCTACGAAGAAATCCGGGCCGCGGGCGATGGTGTCGCACACCGCGAGGTGTTGGCGCTGTCTGGCGGTGGCGGCGATGGGGCGTACGGCGCCGGCTTCCTGGCCGGCTGGACGGCGCGCGGCGACCGCCCCGACTTCGAGGTGGTGACGGGGATCAGCGCTGGCGCGCTGATGGCGCCGTTCGCCTTTCTCGGCTCCGACTACGACGAGCAACTCACCGAGCTGTTCACAACCTTCGAAACGGCCGATCTGCTGGAGCCCACACTCTTCTCAGGCGTCATCGCCGGCGACAGCATCGCGGATTCGGCGGGTCTTCGCGGCTTGATTGAACGCTATGCCGACCGCACGCTGATCGCGCGCATCGCCGCCGAGAACAATCGGGGGCGTCGCCTGCTCGTCACCACGACCAATCTCGATGCGTCGCGGCCGGTCATCTGGGACATCGGCTACATCGCCGCGAGCGGACATCCGGACGCCATGCGGTTGATCCACGACGTGCTGCTGGCCTCCGCCTCGATTCCGGTCGCTTTCCCGCCGGTCCTCATCCCCGTGCGGGTCGCCGACCAAACCTATGACGAGATGCACGTCGACGGCGGGGCGACGCAGCAGGTGTCCCTGTTCAGCCCGTCGGTGCCACTCGGCGAGCTCTTCGAGCAGATCGGCATCGCCGACGCCGAGCAAACCATCTACGTCATCGTCAACAACAAGCTGCGCAAGCCCTACAAGCCCGTGCGGCCGCGCCTCCTTGCCATTGCCGGGCAGTCGATGACCAGCTTGATCAACGGGCAGGGCACCGGCGATCTTTACAAGATCTTTGCGATTGCGCAGCGCGACGACTTCAACGTTAAGATCACGAGCATCCCCCGGTCGTTCGACCTCGAGCCCGAGGAACCGTTTGATACGGCCTACATGGGCGCGCTGTTCGAACTGGGCTACGACGCCGCGCTGCGCGGCGACTCATGGCTGCCGCATCCTCCGGACTACCGGGAAACGCTCGAAGTTGTGGCGGAGCGATAGGCAAAGGGCTGGCGGCTAGCCGAGCCGGAGCGTGGTTGCGTCTTCGAAAGTGTTGGCCGGGATGTCGACATTGCGCGGGGCGGGGCCCTTGCGGGTCCAGCCGGGGGTGTCGTAGTGCGAGCCGCGACAAGGGCAGAAGTGGCAGCCGGAATCCCCCTTTGACTCTCCGATCTTCTGGCCGAGTAGGATGCAACCGAGATGGGTGCAGGTGCCCGATCTGGACCAGCCAGGCGGCACTCTGGACACGCTCAGCCTACGTGGCGGGGTCGCGGAGGCCGCTCGGGTGGGTGGCTTCAGTCGCCGCCAACTCCCGCTGGGTCTTGTGCCGGATCCAAACCGGCTTACCCGCCTGGCGACGACGAGTGGGCTCCCCGGCTCGATCGGGCGTCAGATCTACGATCACGCCGGCCAACGCCAGTGCATCGGCCGACGGGTGCAGCGCGTCGACGAGCGGCCAAGCCGACAGACTTGCGACGATGCCGAACCCGGCCCATCCCGTCATCTTGAGAAGGTCCCGCCAGTGGAGATTCTCCATGGCGCAGGCCCTTCGGGCGAGTACGACAGATAGCTCTAATTCAAGTATATCTTAAGACAGTTTTGTATACGTGCTTCTTCACGCCTTCCTGATTTGCTCGGGTTGCAGCGGTGCAGTGTGCGCGACGCTTCAAGGCGCCGCAGGGCCCGTCGCTTGTGCTGGCGCGGGATACCATCGACTATCTCTATATGAACGATCGACAGGCATCGCGTCGCTGCGGCGCGCAACGGGAGGGGCTGGCACGGTGGACATGCAGGAAGTCGAGGTGCGCCAGACGCTGGGTCAGCTCTACGTCGCCCAGGTCGAATGGAACATGCGCGTTGTTTTCGTCGGCGCCATGATCATGCCCCTTCCGTTCTTCTGGGCGCCACCTGTCTGGATCCTCAGCTCCGTCTGAGCAGAAGGGCGACCGCTCTGGTCGGTGCGCGGCGTCCTCCAGAGGTCGATCGAACGCTTTCGGCGGTGCGGCGCTACAAGGGCGCCAACGATGTCGTCGGAGGACCGAAGATGTTCATTCGCGTGCGCCAGTGGACGACCCGCGAGGGTGGGTGGAATCGGTTCGTCAGCCGGCTCGAGCACGAGGGCCTCGCCGCGATGCAGGGCACCGACGGGTTCAAGCGCCTGGTCGTGTCGGGCGACCCGATCTCAAATGCGGTGGTCACGGTCACGTTCTGGGAATCCGAGGCGAAGGAGCGGGCCTACGAGGTGACGAAGTCCCACGATTTCCATGACGTGGTGAAGGAGTTCGTGCTGGGGCCGCCTGAGACTGTCGCTTATCCCGTCGTTGCCGATCACGGCGCTTGAGCCCGATCGCGCAGCCTGTCGAGCGCGATCGCGACCGACGTCGCGAGGTTGAGGCTGGAAACGCCGGGCCGCATGGCGATCGCCGTCACACGAGCGGCGGCGTGGATCACCGCCGGCGGTAGGCCGCGACGTTCGCTACCGAACGCCAGGAGCGCGTCAGGTGGCAACGGGGCTTGGTCGTCGCTGGCGTCGCCGGTAGCGAAGGCGACGAGCGGACGCCGTGTGAACGGCAGCGTATCGGTTCGCGCGCAGGGTAGGGCGAATTGTAGCCCCGCGGCACCGCGGACGGCGGTCGGGTTCCAAGGGTCCGCGCCGCCGACGACGAGGACGCCGCCGCTGTCGAGCGCCGCTGCCACCCGGACGACCGCGCCGACATTGCCGAGGTTCTGGGGATCGTGGAGGACAATCACGGGTCCCGTTCCCGTAGCGGCGATGTCGGCAGCGCAGACGTCCGGGCGGCGAGCCAGGGCGATGACGCCGGTCGCGTGCGGCGTCGGGGCGAGCGCGGCGAAGGTTCGCCAGTCGCAAGGCTCGCAGAGCGCACCGATGCCATCGACGACGTCGGGTGCAAGCTCGCGGGCGAGGGCGCGGACGCCGTCCACGTCGGCACTCGCGGCCGAGATGATGTCGGCGCCGAAGCGCAGCGCGTGCTTGAGCGCGTGCAACCCTTCGAGGACCACGAGCTTACTGTCGCGCCGGGCGGCGCGAAACCGCGCCACTAGGCCCGCATCATTCACGGCGTTACTCGGCCGGGAGCGGCGCCGGCTGTCCGACCGCCGGTCGGCGTTGCGCAGGGCGCTCGACGAGCACAACCGACAAGAGCGGCGGGATGAGCAAGAGCGTCAGCA
>CAYUKE010000113.1:0-9424 GCA_964445185.1 uncultured Geminicoccaceae bacterium | reverse complement strand
CGGCCCGAAGCCCTGGCGGACCTCATCGATGCCGCCCACGCCCGCGGGCTCATGGTCTTTCTCGACGTCGTCTACAATCACTTCGGGCCCGAGGGAAACTACCTCGGCCACTACGCACCCGCGTTCTTCACCGCCGATTGGCACACGCCCTGGGGCCAGGCGATCGACTTCCGGCGCCCCGAGGTGCGCCGCTTCTTCGTCGAGAACGCGCTGTTCTGGCTCGAGACCTACGGCTTCGACGGCCTCCGCCTCGACGCCGTCCACGCGATCGCCGACCCCAGCCGGCCGGACATTCTTGCCGAGGTCGCGAGCGTCGTTCGAGGCGAACTCGGCGCCGACCGGCACGTCCACCTGGTTCTCGAGAACGACGCCAACGAGGCTCATCGGCTGCGGCCGTCCGTCGGCGGCGCACCGCTCCGCTACGACGCGCAGTGGAACGACGACGTCCATCACGTGGCGCATCACCTGATGACCGGTGAGCGAGACGGCTACTACGTCGACTTCGCCACCGAGCCGGTCGACCGCCTCGCCCGCGCCCTTGCGGAGGGTTTCGTCTATCAGGGCGAGCCGTCGGCGTTTCGCGACGGCGAGCGGCGCGGCGAGCCGAGCGGCCATCTGCCGCCGTCGAGCTTCGTCAGCTTCACCCAGAACCACGATCAGGTCGGCAATCGAGCCTTCGGCGAGCGGCTGGCCCTGCTCGTCGACGGCGACCGCGTCGCCTGCATGGCTGCGATCCTCCTGCTGGCCCCGGGACCACCGCTCCTGTTCATGGGCGAGGAGTGGGGCAGCACGCAGCCATTCCTCTTCTTCACGGACTTTCACGATGCGCTCGCTGAGGCCGTCCGCGACGGTCGACGGCGCGAGTTCGAGCGTTTCCCCGCGTTTGCCGACCCCGCGGCGCGGGCACGCATTCCCGACCCGAACGCCGCCACCACCTTCGAGCGGTCACGCCTCGATTGGGCTGATGCGGAGAGCGTTGACGGCCGCCGCTGGCTCGAGACCTACCGAGAGCTGTTGGCGCTTCGCCGCGAAATGGTCGTCCCACTGATCCCAACGCTGACCGCCGGCACGTACGACGTCATCGGTACGGGCGCCGTCGTCACCTGGCACGAGCGGTTTCAGCCACGGCTTACGCTCGCCGCCAACTTCGGCACAGAAGCCATGCCCGTGGCCACACCCGCGGACGCGCACATGGTGTTCGGTGCCCTCCCCGGGGGCGCGTTGCCGCCTTGGCGATGCGCCTGGTGGCGGCACGAGCGCCGAACGTGAGCCAGCCACCGCACCTGCGCGCCACCTATCGGCTGCAGCTCGAGCCCGGCTTCGACCTGCGGGCAGCGACCGCCATCGTGCCCTATCTGGCGGATCTCGGCGTCAGTCACCTCTATCTCTCGCCGATCTGGGCCGCGCGGCCTGGCTCCACCCACGGCTACGACGTCGTCGATCACGCCGCTATCCGCCCTGAGCTCGGCGGCCCGCAGGCGTTCGCCGACCTTGCCCAGACCGCGGCCAATCACGGTCTCGGCCTGATCGTCGACTGCGTGCCCAACCACATGGGCGTGGGCTACTCGAACCCATGGTGGCGGGACGTCCTCACCTGGGGCGAGGGCTCACCCTACGCCGACTACTTCGACATCGACTGGAGGCCGGCCGAGCCGACCTTGCGCGGCCGGGTGCTGCTGCCGATCCTTGGCGATCACTATGGGCGCGCCCTTGAGGAGGGGGATCTGCGCCCGGCGCTGGATGGCGGGTCCTTCATCGTCCGCTATCATGAGCACTCGGTGCCTCTGCATCCGCGCGACGCGGGCGAGCTGCTCGACGTGGCTACAGGAGCCGCGCGCGAGCGGGCCGACGATGCCGCCGCCGACGCCTTGGCCGACCTCGCGGCAAATGCGCGCCTGATCGCCAAGAGCAGCCAGCGGACGTCACGCCAGCGTCGGCGCGCTGATCGTGATCGGGCCCTGCAGATCGCGAACCGGCTCGCCGGACTGCGCCATGACAATGCGGCGATCGATGATTGTCTCGCGGCGGCGCTCGAGCACTTCACGCCGAAGAGCCCGGCCGACGGCGACGGCAAGGCCGCCGATCGGCTCCACCGGCTGCTCGAGCGTCAGGCCTATCGCCTCGCCTTCTGGCGGCTCGCGGCGCACGAGATCAACTATCGCCGGTTCTTCGACATCAATGACCTCGCCGGTCTGCGCATGGAGGAGACACCGCTCTTCGACGCGGCGCACCGGCTCGTCCTCGAGCTTGTTCAATCCGGGGCGGTCCACGGTCTACGTCTGGACCACATTGATGGGCTGCTCGACCCGCAGGCCTATCTGCTGCGTCTGCGTCGACAAGCCCGAGCACCTGAGGGACCGACCCTTTCCATCCACGTCGAGAAGATCGTGGCCTCCGGTGAGGACCTGCGCGACGACTGGCCGGTCGACGGCACCACCGGCTACGAGGTGCTCAACCTCATCCACGGCCTGCAAGTCGAGCCGGAGGCGCGCGCGCCGTTGCTCCGGCTCTACGAAGAGCTCACCGATCCGCCGCGCGCGTTCGCCGCCGAGTGCATCGCGGCGAAGCGCCTGATCATGCAGACCAGCCTCGCGGCCGAGCTGAGCGTGCTGGCGGGCGACCTCAACCGCATCGCCAAGCGGTCGCGGCTGACGCGCGACTACGCGCGACCAGCCCTGCGTGAAGCGCTCGCGAACGTCGTCGCCCACTTTCCCGTCTATCGCACCTATGTCGGGCAAAAAGGGGCGACGGACGCCGATCGCGCCGTCATCGCACGCGCCGTCGCGGGCGCCCGCCACGCTGCGACGACGCCTGACCTCTCGATCTACGATTTCATCGCCGACGCGCTCACCGGCGATCTCGCGCATACCCCACCGCGGGGCCTTCGGGCGGCGGAGGTCAAGCGCTTCGCCCGACGCTTCCAGCAGTACACGGGGCCGGTAACGGCGAAAGCCGTCGAGGACACGGCCTTCTACCGTTGGGTGCCCTTCGTCTCGCTCAACGAGGTGGGCGGCGAGCCCGACCACTTCGGCACGCGCACCCCCGCCTGCCACCCCCCCCACCTCTACCGCCTCGACACCTGCCCGCGCCCGCTCGGGGCCACGGCCACCCACGACCACAAGCGCGGCGAGGACACCCGCGCGCGCCTGGCCGTGCTGAGCGAGCGCGCGCAAGCGTGGGGCAGCGCGGTGCGCCGCTGGTTCCGCCTCGCCGAACCGCTGATCGCCGCGACCGAAGACGGCCCCGCGCCGTCGCCGAACGACCTCTACCTCGCGTTCCAGACCATCGTCGGCGCCTGGCCGATCGGGCTCCGCGCCGACGATGCCACCGGCCTGGCCGCGTATCGCGATCGGCTCCAGGGCTACATGACAAAGGCCATCCGCGAAGCGAAGGTGCGGACGAGTTGGGCGGTCAACCACGCAGCCTATGAGATGGCCGTGGCGGATTTCGTCGACGCCGTGCTCGACCGCGAGCAGGCGCCGCGCCTGGTCGACGAGCTGCAGGCGTTCGCCGCTGAGCTCGACCGGCCCGGCGCCGTGAACGGGCTTGCGCAGACGGTGCTGAAGCTGACCATTCCGGGCGTACCGGACATCTATCAGGGCACCGAAGGCTGGGATCTGAGCCTCGTCGACCCAGACAACCGGCGACCCATCGACTATGCCCGCCACGCCGACGACCTCGCAGCCATCGCCGGCGGCACGCCCCTGGCAACGCTGACCGAAGCTTGGGCCGACGGTCGCATCAAGCAGGCGGTCGTCGCCTCCCTCCTCGCGTCCCGCCGCGCCGATCCCGAGCTCTATCTCGAAGGCGACTACCGGCCGCTGACGGTCGAAGGCGCGCTCGCCGATCGCGTGGTCGCCTTCGCGAGAACGCACGGCGAGCGCGCGGTTGCCGTCGTCGTCCCCCGGCTCGTCGCAGACAATCTCGACGTGAACGGGCCGTTGGCAATCGATTGGGGCGACACCGTCGTCGATGCCGCTCAGATGACCGGCGAAGGACGCTCCTGGCGCTGCGTCTTCAGTAGCGCGGCGCTTGCCGGCGATGGCCGCTTCGGCCTCGCCGAGACCGCCGCTGCGCTCCCCGTCCTTGTCGCGACCACGGGCACCGACGCCTGATCAACCGCGCACAAGACAGAGCAACCTGCCGGCGCCGTGTGGGTACTCACGCAGCAGTCTCAGCGCCGCCGGCACCTCGACGCCGTCCTCGCGTCCCAACTCCACCAGAACCGGCGTCGCCGCGGTCAGCCAGCCGCCGTCGACCAGCGCTTCGAGACATGGCTTCACGCAGTCCCTGCCGTACGGCGGATCGAGGAAGACGGCGTCGAACGCGTCAGGCGCCGCCGGCAGCCGCGTCGCATCGCTGGCGAGCACGCGCCCGCAGCCGCCAAGCGACAGCGCTTCCAGGTTACGAAGGATGAGACGCGCGGCGCGCGCGTCGTGCTCGACGAAGACGGCCTCGGCAAAGCCTTGGGACAGCGCCTCGACACCGACGGCACCGGTACCCGCGAAGAGGTCGGCGAAGCGCCGCTCCGCGAAGTCGCCGAGCCGAGCGCGGAGGATGTCGAAGGCGGCCGCGCGCCGACGCGCGGCGGTTGGGCGTAGGGCAGTCCCGGATTCTGGCGCCGCCAACGCCCGCCCCTTATGGGTGCCAGCGAGGACGCGCAGAGTCACCGCGCAAGCGCCTGGCCGACCTGCTCCTTGAGGACCTTCCCGCTGACCTCGGCGGTGCCGCCCGGCTTGAGCGCACCGAGCTGGAACGGGCCGTAGGCGGTTCGGATCAGTCGGTTCACGCGGAAGCCCAGATGCTCCATCACCCGTCTGATCTCGCGGTTCTTGCCTTCGCGCAGGCGCACGGTGAGCCACGCGTTGTCGCCCTGCTGGCGATCTAGCTTCGCCTCGATCGGCGCGTAGCGCATGCCATCGACCTCGGGGCCGCGGGCCAGCGCCTCGATCAGCGCCTTGTCGACATCGCCGAAGACGCGCACGCGGTAGCGGCGGGCCCAGCCGGTGCTCGGCAGCTCCAGGTGCCGCTTTAAGGCGCCGTCGTTGGTCAACAGCAGCAGGCCCTCGGAGTTGAGGTCGAGCCGCCCGACGGGCATCAGATGGTCGAGGCCCACCGCCAGCTGGTCGTAGATCGTCGACCGGCCGTCCGGATCGCGGCGGGCCGTGAGCACGCCCACCGGCTTGTAGAAGCGCAGGAGCCGGGTCGCCTCTATCGCGGGCAACGGCGCACCGTCGACCTCGATCCGGGCGTCAGCGCCGACGACGACGGCGGGCGTGGTCAACACCGCGCCGTCGAGACGAACGCGGCCGAGCTCGATGAGCTTCTCGGCGTCCCGCCGCGAGCACAGACCCGAGCGGGCGATCCGCTTGGCGATACGCTCACCGGCTTCAGCCGCCACGGCAGGCCTCCACGAAGGCCCTAAAGATCAACGGGTCAGCCGCGCTCACCGTGTACTCGGGATGCCATTGCACGCCGAGCGCGAACCGATGCCCCGGCGCCTCGATCGCCTCGATCACACCGTCCGGCGCGCGGGCGCCGACCACGCAGCCTTCGGGCACCGCATCCGCTGCCTGATGGTGGGCGCTGTTGACGGCGAGGCGCGCGCAACCAGCGATCCGGTGCAGGAGCGTGCCCGGCGTCACGCACACCTCATGGCCCGGCTCGTCGCGCGGGTTCGGCTGCTCGTGGGCGAGCGCGTCCGGGACCACGTCGGGGATGTGCTGAATAAGGGTGCCGCCGAGCACGACGTGCAGTAGCTGCTGCCCGCCGCAGATCCCGAGCACGGGCAGGTCACGGGCAAGCGCGCCGCGCACCAGCGCCACCTCGAAGGCCGTTCGCCTATCCTTGGTCGTCGTCAGCGCGTGGCGGCCGTCTTGGCCGTACCAGCTCGGATCGACGTCGAAGGCACCGCCGGTAACAACCACGCCATCGAGCAGGTCGAGATAGGCGCCGACGTCGTCGGGCGCGTGCGGCAGGGCGACGGGCAGCCCGCCGGCCTCGGCGACGGCGTCGAAATAGTTCTCACGGCACGCATACCACGGGAGCCGGCTGTAGCTGCCCGACTCCTCGCGGTCGAGGGTGATGCCGACGCGTGGCGCGCCGGCGCGGGGGAGATCTGTCATGGCCGGGAGCTAGCCCTCCGCGGCGCTGCGCACAAGGCCTCGTCAATAACGCCAAACGGTAAAGAAATCTCAACTATTTCGCGCATAGGTTGATTATCGTCATGTCCGTCGGCGACGACCGGCGATCCGACCACCGGGGAGTTCGCCCAATGCCCTCCGTGCCTGCCCTGCCAACGCCGGGGCACGTGCGCCAAGCAGCGCTATTGGTTGCCGCGGCATTTCTCGCGCTTGGCGTGTGCGGCCACACCCTGGCCGCGGAGGCGATGCCGCGGGCTGCAACGGGCGAGCCAATCTTCCGCCTCGATCTCCCCTCCAGCCTCGCACTCTCCTTCGCCTGGGCGCAGGCCGACTCGCCGAACGCGACGCCGGCGCATCCGGCCCCGGCGTCCGCCACGGCGCCGCCTCTAGCAACGAATCCGCTCGCTAGTCTGGTGCCGGCCTTCCTGGACAAGGTGCCGTTGCGCTTCACTGCTGGCCAAGTGCTGTTCGAACCCGTCGGCTGGAAGCTCGGCGTCGGCCGTGGTCCGACGGCCTCCGCTTCTGCCGCGCGTCTTGATCTATCCGGCACCCGCAGCGTCACGTCGGCGGCCGTCGCCGGTGCCGGCGGCAATGTCGAGCTCGGCCCGGCGACGTCCTTCCCGACCGTAGGTCAGGCATTCGACGCCCTCGACGGCCTCGGCCGCCGCCAGCGGATCCGCCTCGAAACCGCAGCGCCGTCGTTCGGCCTCACCTCAGTTGCAGCTTCCGTCGCAGTCGACGGCGACGCCGACTTGTCGCTCGCGAGCCAAGCGACGCTGAACGGGTGGACCACGGCCGCCGGCAGCGCCATCGCCTTTGATACCTCCGCAAGCGGGACGGCCGTGCAGATGGAAGCCTCCGCCGCCACGCGCCACACCGCCACCGGCTGGAACGCGCTCCTCGCCGGCGGCGGCAAGACGGGCGCCAGCCTCACGCGCACCCCGACAACGTTCTATGGAAAGGTCGGCAAAGACGCGGCCGCCATCGGCGGTACGCTCGCTTGGTCGGTCGATGGCGCAGTCGCGCAAGACGTGAGCGCACGATCCGATCGAGCCGCCTTCGTCGGCGCCGCCGCCGTGCGCCGATGGGAAGATGCCGGTGCCGAGTTCAATCTGCGCTATCGCTATCACCTCTTCGCCGGCGACGACGACCGGCGGGCGACGAGCCATGCGGTTCTGCTCGGCGCGCGGTTCAAACTCTGAACGACCGCCGCGCCGCTCACTGCAGCGGATCGTCAAGCCCATCCGCGCTAGCCGCGTCGACGACCACCTGCGCGACCGGCAACGCGAACCCCTGGCGAACCAACGCGCGCAGGTCGCGATCGCGCCGTAGCGCGCGCTCTTCGGCAGAGCTGCGAAAGGGGCCGAGCCCACGTCGCTTGGCGAAGCGCACCGCAGCCGCCCGATCGACATCGTCCGTCGCCGACGCGGCGGTCGCCAGGGCCGTCTCGACGGTGCCGCGGTCGATGCCGTCGACCGCCAGTTCGCGCTGGATACGGGCGCGCGATCGGCCACGGCGGAGTAGCGCTCGCGTCCGCCCCTCGGCGTAGCGCGCGTCGTCGACCAGGCCCGCGGCGACCAGTTCGCGCACGACACCCTCCACCAGGCCTGCCACCTCCGCGTGATCGGCTATGCCCTCCTTCCACAGACGCCGGGCGAGCACGCGGGCAAGCCGAGCCTCGGAGGTGGGATAGCGCGCGAGGTAACGGAGCGCTTGATGGCGCAGGCGGCGGCCGATCTTGACGTCAGGCGGCAAGGCTGGCGTTGGAGCGGTCGGTGACAAGCATGTGGCCGGGCCGGTGCGTGATGCAGAAGGGTGGACGCGCCTCCTCGAGAACCACCTGCGGGGTGACGCCGCAGGCCCAGAAGACGGGCAACTCGCCGTCGTGGATCACCGGATCGTCGCCGAAGTCCGCATGCGCGAGGTCGTGGATCCCGATCTGCTCAGGGTAGCCCAGATGAACCGGCGCGCCATGCACCGCTGGGAAGCGCGTCGTCACCTGGACGGCAGCGATAGCATCGGCTGGCAGGAAGGGACGCATCGAGACGACCATACGGCCGCCGAAGCGGCCGGCCGACGCGCAGTCGATCGAGGTCCGGTACATCGGCACATTGCGACCGAGCGCCTGGTGGCGAACCTCGAGGTCGGCCGTGCGCAACGCCTGCTCGAACGAGAAGGAGCAGCCGAGCGCAAAGGTCACGAGGTCGTCGCGCCAGAACTCAGCGATGCTCGAAGGCTCCGCGACGCAACGACCGTCCTCGAACACGCGATAGCCGGAGAGGTCGGTACGCAGGTCCAAGTCGTCGGCCCAGCCGGGCAAAGCGGTCGACCCTGGCTCGCTGGCAATGAGCAGCGGGCAGGGCTTTGGGTTGCGCTGACAGAACAGCAGAAAGTCGAAGGCCCACTCGGCTGGCAGCATGACCAGATTGGCCTGAACGAACCCCGGCGCCAGCGCGGCCGTCGGTAGGGTCCACGCGCCGGAGCGCATGGCGCGCCGCGCGGCCCGTGGGTCCGCCAGCTGCCGCGGCGCTAGCTCCAGCTTATCGTCCACCGGCTACCCCCTTGCGTCGGCGTTATTGTCCCCCAGTCTCATAACATAAGCACGAGCGGTGCACAGTCGGGTGCTCGGTCGAGCGGTTTCGCGGGCTTGCGGCTTCTCGCGTCTTGGTTACATGGATGGCTAGGTGAACGAGGGATCCGGCATGGACGACAGCGCCGATGGCCGTACCCAGACCAAGCTCCCCTGCTCGTTCTGCGGCAAGAGCCAGACCGAAGTCCAAAAGCTCATCGCGGGCCCGAACGTCTTCATTTGCGACGAGTGCATCCAGCTTTGTAGCGACATCATCCGCGAGGAGGCGACCGCTGTTGACAGCGAGCAACAGCCGTTGCCGACGCCGTCGGAGATCAAGGGTGTTCTGGACGACTACGTGATCGGCCAGGAGCGTGCGAAGCGGGTGCTGTCGGTTGCGGTGCACAACCACTACAAGCGGCTGGCGCACAGCGGCAAGTCGGGCGACGTCGAGCTTGCCAAGTCGAACATCCTGCTGATCGGTCCGACCGGCTGCGGCAAGACCTTGCTGGCGCAGACGCTGGCGCGGACGCTGGACGTGCCGTTCACGATGGCGGATGCGACGACGCTGACCGAGGCCGGCTATGTCGGCGAGGACGTCGAGAACATCATCCTCAAGCTGCTGCAGGCCGCCGACTACAATGTCGAGCGGGCCCAGCGGGGCATCGTCTACATCGCCGAGGTCGCCAAGATTTCTCGCATGTCCGACAAC
>CAYUKE010000112.1:0-9443 GCA_964445185.1 uncultured Geminicoccaceae bacterium | reverse complement strand
GTCGAACGACTTCAGCAGGAGTTGCCGTGTCTGAGAGCGAGCCTCCTACCCGAGCCACCACTTGACAGCGTGCTTGAGGCAGATGGTGTCGGCACGGCTGTAACCACCGGCGGGCGCGTCACCTACGGCGTGCGGGTGGCGGCCGGCTACATCAGCCGCATCGCTTACACGACGCCGACGGATCGGCTGTTCAAGCCGGGCGGCGCTGCCGTTCGCCTCCTCGACCGCTTCGACGGCGACACCCGCGCGCTCGGCGTTCTCATGGGCTCGCTCCACCCCGACGCGGCGTGGACCACCTCCAGCGCTGGCGCGCACGCCTAGGTCACGTGTTCTGAGCGCCGCGCGGCGTCGCAGTGCCCGCCCGTCCGTCCGGCTGCGCGGGCGCTACTCGCGCCAGAACGTGAGATCCAAACCGAACCAGCGGCCGCGCCATCGGCTCATGAAGCTAGCCTTCAATGCGGCGGGGTCGTAGTCGTCACGAACCCACTCACGGAAGGGTCGAGGCAGCGCTTCCGTGTCTTCGATGTAGCGCGCGCAGACATAGTCGAGGATGCCGGTCTTGGCGGCGCGGACGTGTCCCCACCGCCATGAAAGCTGACCCATCGCTTTCTTCATCGGCCAGCCCTGGCGGAGGACGAGGTAGAGGACGCCAGCGATGCCGGTACGGTCCGAGCCGGACTTGCAGTGCATCAGCGCCGGATAGGCGATCCGGTCAAAGAGCGCGTCGAGCGCCGCGATCACCTCTTTTGACGGCACGTCGCGGGAGCGGACGCGGATGTTGACGAGTTCGACGCCCAATGCGGCGCAGACCTCCTCTTCAAGGACGAACGCACCGCAGTTCCGCTCGGCGCGCAGGTTGATCACGGTCTTGATGGCGTGCCGTTGAATGGACCGTCGGAGGTGGTGCGGTGCAAGCTGCGCCGAGCGAAACATGCCGGGGCCGACGATGCCCCAGTTGCGGTGGATAAGCCGAACGACGCCATGATCGGCGATGAGCAGATCGAGCCAAGCGCGAAGCCGCCGCCAAGGCGTGTCCAGACGCTGAGTGATTACGATCCGCTCGACGTTGTCTGCACCGCCGACACCTTCCCAGACGTCGACCACACGAGGAACGGGCGAAGCGCTCGCCACTTGCGGTCCACCCATGCGATCAGGCGCGCTCGCGCGTCGCGGTGAAGCGCAACGCCGGCCACTCGTCGATCGTTCGCTGCAGGTCGAACGCGTTCCGCGCCAGGAAGACGGGATGGTCGTCGCGGTCCTCGCAAAGCACGCTTTTCTTCGCGTCGACGAAGGCCGCGACGTCGCTGGCCGCCCCGTCGACCCAGCGCGCGGTCACGTAAGGCGCGGGCTCGAAGCCGATCTTGATCGAATACTCCGCCTCGATCCGCGTCTGGAGGACGTCGAGCTGCAGCCGTCCGACCACACCAACCACCCATTGTGCGCCAATCATCGGGCGAAAGATCTGGCTGACACCTTCCTCGGCGAGATCCTCGAGCGCGCGCCGCAAGTGCTTCTGCTTCATCGGGTCGTCGAGGCGGACGCGTTGGAGGATTTCCGGCGCGAAGTTCGGAATGCCGGTGAAACGGACGTCCTCGCCCTCGCTGAGGCTGTCACCGACCCGAAGCACGCCGTGATTGGGCACGCCGATGATGTCGCCCGGCCACGCCTCGTCGGCGAGACCGCGGTCATCGGCGAAAAAGAAGATCGGCGACGACACGGTGATCGACTTGCCGGTGCGCACCTGATTGAGCCGCATCCCGCGCTGGAAGCGGCCCGAGCAGAGCCGGACGAAGGCCACGCGGTCCCGGTGCTTGGGGTCCATGTTCGCCTGCACCTTGAAGACGAAGCCGGACACCCGTTCTTCGCCCGGATCGACGGTTCGCTCCCGGCTCGGCTGCGGCTGTGGCGACGGCGACATCGACGCCAGCCCTCGCAGCAGCTGCTCGATGCCGAAGCTCTTCAAGGCGGAGCCGAAATAGACCGGCGTCAGGTGACCCTCGCGGAAGCTGTCGAGATCGAAGCGGGGACACGCATCGCGAACCAGCTCCATGCCCTCGAGCGCGTGCGCGGCAATGTCGTCGCCAGCGACCTCGGCGAGTGCGCCCACGTCCGGTAGCGGGCTCGCCTGCAGCCGCCAGGCCTCGTCGGGATGGGCGAAGGGCAGGAAACAGGCCTCCTCGAAGTCCCAGACGCCTCGGAAGTTCTGCCCCATGCCGACCGGCCAGACCATTGGCGCCGTATCGAGCGCGAGCTCCTGCGCGATCTCGTCGAGGAGTTCCAGCGGCTCACGGGCTTCGCGGTCGAGCTTGTTGATGAAGGTGAGGATCGGCATGTCGCGCAGTCGGCAGACCTCGAACAACTTACGGGTCTGCGTCTCGATGCCCTTCGCCGCGTCGAGCACCATCACCGCGGAATCGACCGCGGTCAGCGTTCGATACGTGTCCTCGGAGAAGTCCTCGTGCCCGGGCGTGTCCAAGAGGTTGAAGGTGTGACCGTCGAAATCGAAGGTCATGACTGAGGTCGACACCGAGATCCCGCGCTGCTGCTCAATCTTCATCCAGTCGGAGCGGGCGCGGCGGCGCTCGCCCTTCGCCTTGACTTCGCCAGCGAGGTGGATCGCGCCGCCGCCGAGCAGCAGCTTCTCCGTCAGCGTCGTCTTGCCGGCATCGGGATGGGAGATGATCGCAAAGGTGCGGCGCCTCGCCGCCTGCTTTGCGGCTGGGCTGAGGACGGTTGCGTCGTCCAAGGCTGTCTCCGAAAATCCTTGGCTCACGCTGACCGAAGGCGAACGGAACCACGGAATGTCCGACGTCGAGGCGGACGAGGTCCGCGCCACGCTCGAAGCGAAGCGCCGTGAGATATGCGCGCTTCTGGGCGGAACGCAAGAGGACGCCGAGCCGGTGGCGCTCGATCAAAGCCAGCAAGGGCGGCTTTCGCGCATCGACGCGATGGCGCGGCGGGAACTGGCCGTTGCCGCACGTCGTCGTCGGACCCAGGACCTCGCCCGGATCGAGGCTGCGCTCCAGCGGCTGGATCAGGGGGAATGGGGTTGCTGCGTCCGTTGCGGAGAGGACATCGAGGTGGGCCGTTTGCAGCTCGATCCGGCGACGCCGCTGTGTCGCGGGTGTGCCGGCTAGGCTTGAGCCGGCTTTGCGCTTGTGAACGCTGCGCCGGCCCAGCTAGAAGCGAGGCATGTCGGCGGCAGTCTATGCTTCGGAGCCCCTGTCTCCCGACCGGCTCGCCGATCTGGTCGAACGGGTCGCGGCGGAGCGGGACCGCGCAGCCTTTCTCGAGTTGTTCGGGCACTACGCGCCGCGGCTGAAGGCGTTCTACCGACGCCGCGGCGCCGATGACGCGCGCGCCGAGGACCTCGTGCAGGATGTCCTCATCGCCCTTTGGCAGCGCGCTGAGCAATATGATCGGCGCCAGGCGGGTGTGAGCACGTGGGTCTTCACGATCGCTCGGAACCGGCAGATCGACGTCATTCGCCGCGAGCAGAAACCCGAGCTCGATCCCGACGATCCGGCGTTGCAGCCGGACCGGGGGCCTGAGCCCGATGCTGCTTTCGACGCCGAGCAATCGACGCAGCGCGTGCGTGCGGCCTTGGCTCAGCTGCCGACGGAGCAGGCGGACCTGGTGCGGATGTCCTTCTTCGAGGACGTGTCACACAGCATCATCGCCGAGCGGCTCGCGCTTCCACTTGGGACCGTCAAGTCTCGCCTGCGGTTGGCACTGCAGAAGCTGCGGAGCGCCCTGCACGACGACGAACCCGTGTGAGCAGCCGGCGGCTTCCCGCCGCTAGGCGACGACGTCCCAGATGTCGCCGCGGGTGTCGTCGCGACGACTGGCGCTTCTACGATCGCGCCTGTTGGCGCTCACGAGATGACGAGGGCCGTTGCCGTCCACGGAGCGCAGGTCCCGGCACTCCGCTCGTCGACGCAAGGGCAGGATCCGGCCATCCGGCAGGATGATCTCGTCGCGCTCCATCCTCGGCTCCGCCGCCACTGAAACAAGACTCATGCAGACCGCGGCATCATGCCGAAACCGGCGAGCGACCGAAAAGCACGAAAGACGGTTAACGGTGCCTTACTTAGGTCAAGTCGTACTGGGCGGGGGGCTTGCCGGCGCCTCTTGCGCCGGGTTCAGGGAGTTTTTGATGAACGAAGGAGCGCCGCGACTTGCGATCCGCCGAGCCGAGCTGAGCGATATCCGCGCAATCCGCGATCTCAGCAGCCGCATCTATGGCGCGTCGAACGCTTACTCGACGGCCCAGCTCAAGGGGCAGATTCAGAACTTTCGCGACGGCCAGCTGGTGTGCGTGCTCGACGGCGCGATCATCGGCTACTGCGCGACCTTTCGGACGACCGAGCGGATCGCGCTCCAAGCCCACAGTTGGGCGGAGGTCACCGGCGGTGGCTTCCACGCGCGGCACCTTCCCGACGGCGAATGGCTCTACGGCACGGAAGTGTTCGTCGATCCCGATCATCGCGGCGCGCGAATCGGCCAACGTCTCTACGACGCGCGCAAGGCCCTGTGCGTCAAGCTCGGCTGCCACGGCATCATCTTCGGCGGCCGCTTGCCGACGCTTCATCGTCGGCTGAAGGCGTTCGGCACGCCGGCAGCCTACGTCGACGCGGTGGTCCAGGGACGCGCCCGCGATCCCGTGCTCGGCTTCCAGCGCCGCAACGGGTTCGAGGTGCTGGGCGTCCTCGAGGGCTACCTGCCGAGCGATAAGGAGAGCCTCGGCTACGCGGCTCATCTCGTCTGGCACAACCCGCAGCGCCTCGCCGCCCCGGGTGACGCCGCTGGTCGCGGTATCCTCAAGGACCACGTTCGAATCGCCGTTGTCCAGTATCAGCAGCGGCGGGTGGGTTCGTTCGACGAATTTGGCCGCAACGTTGAGTATTTTGTTGATGTCGTCGCCGACTATAAAGCCGACTTCGTCCTCTTTCCCGAACTGTTCACGCTGCAGCTGCTGTCGATCGAGAACGCGCCGATTCCGGCGGCCGAGGCCATCGCCCGCCTCGATACCTACACGGAACCTCTGAAGGCGCTGCTGCAGCGGCTGGCGGTCGACTACAACATCAACATCATCGGCGGTTCACATCCGACGCAGGTTGCCTCAGGCGCCATTCACAATATCGCCTACGTCTGTCTGCGCGACGGCTCGGTGCACGAGCAGCAGAAGATCCACCCGACGCCGAACGAGCGTTACTGGTGGAACATCGAAGGCGGCGATGAGCTCGAAACCATCATGACCGACTGCGGGCCGATCGGTGTGCTCATCTGCTACGATGCCGAGTTTCCTGAGCTGGCCCGCCACCTCGCGGACCAAGGCGCGCGTCTTCTCTTCGTGCCATTCTGTACGGATGAACGGCAGAGCTACTTGCGCGTGCGCTATTGCGCGCAGGCGCGGGCGGTCGAGAACCAGGCGTATGTCGCGCTCGCTGGCAACTGCGGCAACTTGCCGGGCGTGGAGAACATGGACATCCAGTACGCCCAGAGCTGCATCGTCACCCCATGCGACTTTCCCTTCGCCCGCGACGGTGTCGCCGCCGACACGACGCCGAACGCGGAGATGGTCGCTTTTGCCGACGTCCACCTCGCCGATCTCGAGCAGGCGCGGTCAGCCGGCACCGTGCAGAACCTCAACGACCGTCGTTTCGATCTCTACAGCATCGCGTGGAAGAAGCGACGCTGAGCGGCGTGCCCCGTCGACGCTCAGACCTCGGCGAGAAGCCGCTCGATGAAGGCGGGGAGGGCGAAGGCGGCGAGATGCACGTCAGGCGTGTAGTACTGTGTCTCAAGCGTAGCCTCGGCGACCCGCGCACGCAGGGTCTCACGCGTGAAGGTCGGCCGTGGTTTGCCAGCGAAGCCGAGCGTCATGTGCCCGCCGAAATAGGTCGGCACGGCGATGACGTAGCAGGTGGCGTCGTTGAACACCCGCCGCAGGTTACCCAGGCCCAGGCGAAACGCTGCCGGCTGCAGCAGCGGCACGCTGTTCTGCGTGGCGACGACCCCGTCCGAGCGCAGGACCCGCTCGACGCCGCGATAGAACGTCTCCTGGAAGAGGATTTCGCCGGGCCCAATCGGATCCGTCGAATCGACGAGGACGACGTCGAAGCGACGCTCGGTACGCGCAACGAAGGCGGCGCCGTCATCGATGACGACATCGAGCCGAGGATCCGCAAAGGCGGCGCCGCTCATTGCCATGAAGTGGCGCTTGGCGAAATCCACCACCCCGGCGTCGATCTCGACGAGGGTGACGCGTTCGACCGAGCGGTGCTTCAGCACCTCCTCGGCGAGGCCGCCGTCTCCGCCGCCGACGATCAGGACCTCACGCGGGTTGCCGTGGGCGAGGAGCGGCACGTGCGCGAGCATCTCATGGTAGATGAACTCGTCTCGAGCGGTTACTTGCGTGACGCCGTCGAGAAGCAGCACCTCGCCAAAGGTCCGGTTGCGGATCAGGGCCAGATGCTGATGTGCGCTATGCTCCTCGACGAGCACGTCGTCCGCCGCGAAGGCGACCCGCACGTCCTGATGAAGGGTCTCCTCAAACCAACGAACGTCGCTCACGCGAGCGCGCCGCGCTTGAGTTCTTTGACGGCGATCCGTTCGGGGCGAAATGCCGCGCGGAGAACGTCGACGCATCGTTCGGGCTTGGTATCGCCGCACATGAAGACGTCGAGCGCCGCGTAGCTCCGCTCCGGCCAGGAGTGGATAGAGATGTGGCTTTCGGCCAACACCGCGACCCCACTGATGCCGCCGTTCGGCTCGAACGGATGAAGATGGATGTGCAGAAGCGTTGCCCCGGCCTCATCGACACAGTCTCTCAACGCGCGCTCAGCATGTTCTATGTCGTCGAGCCCGGCGGCCCCGTATAGATCAATGATGAGATGTGCGCCCGCACATCGGATACCATCGCGTACAATGAAGAAGTCATTCCCGTCCGTCCTATCGACGGCGGCGGGCGTGTTAAGAGCTTCCGTTTGGGAGGTTTGAGGGCGATCCAAACCCATCCCCAATTGGAAGAGGCCGTCTTGCGACATGGCGTCCTCCCCAACCAGCAGATGTCCCCGCAGGTTTGCGGGAGCGGTCATCTAGAGTTATTGCGGAGAATGGTCAACCATTGTTTGATGAACGGGCTAGAGGAGCACGAGGTGATCGCGATGAATGATCTCGTCACGGCCCCGGAAACCGAGGAGCCGCGCGTGCTCATGGCTTTGGTGACCGGCGATGCGCCGAGCATCCGCCGCGTCGTAGGCGGATAGCCCCTTCGCGACGGTCGTGCCGCGCGCGTCATGGACGAGGACGGCATCGCCACGCGCGAAGGAGCCCTCGACGCCAATCACACCCGCAGGCAGCAGTGAGCGGCCGTCCCGCAGCGCTCGCACGGCGCCATCATCGACGGTCAACGTGCCCGCGGGCGCCATCGTTCCGGCGATCCACTCCTTCCTAGCCCGGCGCGGCGAGGTACGGGCGTGAAACAGGGTGCGCCGCGCCCCATCGGCGAGCCGTTGAATGGGTGCCGGCTCGCGGCCGTCGGCGATGATGACGGTGCAGCCCGAGCGGGTCGCGAGGTCGGCGGCGGCAACTTTGGAGACCATCCCGCCGGTGCCCACGGCAGAGCCGGTTGCGCCCGCCATGGCCTGAATCTCCGGCGTCAGCTGCGGCACCTCAGCAAGGTGCGCGGCATCGGCGTTGGTTCGGGGATCGGATGTGTAGAGCCCGTCGACGTCGGAAAGCAGCACGAGCAGGTCCGCGCTCGCCATGACCGCCACCCGGGCTGACAGACGATCGTTGTCACCAAATCGGATCTCGCTGGTGGCCACCGTGTCGTTCTCGTTGACGACGGGGACTGCACCGAGGCGCAGCAGTGTCTCCAATGTCGCACGGGCGTTCAGGTAGCGCCGACGATCCTCGGTGTCGCCGAGCGTCAGCAGAACCTGGGCACAGGCGACGCCGATCTCGGCGAGCGCGCCCTTGTAGGCGTGCGCGAGCGCGATCTGGCCAGCGGCGGCGGCGGCCTGCTTCTCCTCCAGGCGGAGCGTGGTCGGCGGTAACCCCAGGGTCGAGCGCCCGAGTGCAATGGCGCCGGAGCTGACCATCACCACCTCACTGCTTTGAGCGCGCAGCACGGCAACATCCTGGGCGAGCGCCTCAAGCCACGCCCGCCGCAGGTCGCCACCGGCATCGACGAGCAATGACGAGCCGATCTTGATGACGACACGGCCACCCGCCGGGACGAGACGGTTCATGTGGCGACGACGGCGCGCCGCGCGCGGGCCGCGTCCACCTCCTTCTTGGCGGCGCGCATCAGCGCCGGCAGCCCGGTTCTCACGATCGATGACAGCCGGAACACCGGGCGGACGGCGAGGGCGCCGAGCGCCTCGGCCCGGGACTCGACGACATCGGCATCGAGCGCGTCGATCTTCGTCAGCGCCACCAACTCGGGCTTGTCGGTGAGGCCCTGGCCGTAGGCCGCGAGTTCGGCGCGCACGGTCTCGTAGGCATCGGTGACGTCGTCCCGGCTTGCGTCCACCAGATGGATCAGCACGGCGCAGCGCTCGACGTGGCCGAGAAAACGATCGCCCAGACCGACCCCCTCGCTGGCGCCCTCAATCAGTCCGGGGATGTCGGCGATGACGAAGCCATCGTGATCCATATCGACGGTGCCGAGTTGCGGCGTCAGCGTGGTGAACGGGTAGTCCCCGATCTTCGGCCGGGCGTTGGTGCAAGCGGCGAGCAGGGTCGACTTGCCGGCGTTGGGGAGGCCGACGAGACCGACGTCGGCCAGCAGCTTCAGGCGCAGCCAGATCCAGAGTTCCTCGCCGGGCCAGCCCGGGTCGGCCCGCCGCGGCGCGCGGTTGGTCGAGGTCTTGAAGCGCGCGTTGCCGAAGCCGCCATCGCCGCCCTTGAGAAGGCGCACCTCCTGATTTCGCTCGGTCAGGTCGAAGAGGACGGTCGCCCGGTCGTCGGCGACGATCTGGGTCCCGACGGGAACCACGAGGACCAGGGGCTTGCCGCTGCGGCCGGTGCGGTCGGAGCCCATGCCGTGCTGGCCGCGCTCCGCCTTGAAGTGTTGCTTGTAGCGGTAGTCGATGAGGGTGTTGAGCGCCGCGTCGGCGCGAACGACGATGTCGCCGCCGCGGCCGCCGTCGCCACCATTGGGGCCGCCGTCGGGGATGAACTTCTCGCGCCGGAACGACGCGCAGCCGTTGCCGCCGTCGCCCGCCTTAACGAAGATCTTGGCCTCGTCGAGAAATCGCATCTGCGGTTCGGGCCTCGCGGCCGGCGCCTCGGCGTCCGGCGTCGCGGTTCCGCTCTGGTAGACGTCTATTCGGCGGCGTCGGACACCGGCGCGGAACCAATGAAGGTCCGGCGGTTGAAGCGTTTCATGAAGACGACGCCGCCGTCCGTCTTGGCGAAGATCGTGAACTCCC
>CAYUKE010000111.1:0-9454 GCA_964445185.1 uncultured Geminicoccaceae bacterium | reverse complement strand
CTGGCATGACCGTAAGGCGTGGTGGCAGCAGGAGCAGGGCATCCTCGCCTACCTGATCCTGGGCGGCGTCCTCAACAGCGACGACTATGTGCGGTTCGCGCGCGAAGGAGCTGCGTTCTACAACGCGTTCTTCCTCGACGTCGATTCGGGTGGTGTCTATTTCAACGTGCTGGCCAACGGCGAGCCCTATGCGCTCGGCACCGAGCGCGGCAAGGGCAGCCACTCGATGGCCGGCTACCACGCCTTCGAGCTCGCCTATCTCGCCGCGGTCTACACCAACCTGCTGATCCGCGCTGAGCCGATGGACTTTTACTTCCGGCCGAAGCCCGGTGGCTTCAAGGACGGGCTCTTGCGCGTGCAGCCGGACATCCTGCCCGAGGGCTCGGTCCGGATTGGCGACGTCTGGATCGACGGCCACGCCTATGCCGACTTCGACGCCACCGCGCTCACCGTGCGCCTGCCCGAGGGCCACGGCGCGATCAAGGTGCGCGTGCGTCTGGTGCCGACGGCGGTGCGGTTCTCGGCCGATCTCGTCGGTGTCGCCGCGGGTAGCGCCCTCGTCCGCTTAGAGGGCGCGCTGTCGCCGCACGACCTTCACTATCTGGACGATGCGCTGCAATCGGCGATCGCCGGCGGCGCCCGCGCCCTGCAAATCGACGCCAGCCAACTCGACAGTATTTGCCCCGAAGCGCTGCGCTTTCTCGTCTTCCGCAAGCAGAAGGCAGGCGCTGATTTCACCGTGGCGGTCAAGGACGCGAAGCCGCCGGTGATCGACGCCATTCGCGCTGCCGCGTTCGACGACGAGATCGCCCTCGTCTGACGGCGTTTGATCGACGGCGCCAGCGAGGGGTGGAAGAGCGATGGCTCTGGCAGTTGTGCGCAGTCCTGACGGCCGCGGCCCGGTTCGCCGCGCCGTGCACGGCCTCGTGGTTCGCTGGTTGGCGCCGGTCGCTCGACACCCCGTCGCCACGGTCGTGACCGGCGTTGGCTTGATCCTCAGCGGGCTGATGGAGATGGCCAACGACGTGTTCACGGGTTTCGAGACTGCCGTCGACGCCTACCACGGCCTCATTCTCTTGGGCCTCGTCACCGGGCTTCGGGGCATCGCCGACCTCATCGAAGGCTTGGAATGGCTGAGTAGAGGTGCCGACGAAAGCGTCGCCCAGGCGGATCAGGCCGCGAAGACGCACGAGATCGCCAAACCGTGCCCCGGACGTCGCTGACACCCGCAACGCAACCCTTCGCAACATCAGGCTCGACACGCCGCGCCACCGGTGGTCGCCGAACAGGAGAACCTCATGCCCGGCAAGATCCTCGCTGTCGTTTCCGACCACGGTTACTGGGGCGTCGAGCTCACAGGTCCGATGCTCAAGTTGGAGGCGGCGGGCTACAAGCTCGACATCGTCACGCCGAAGGGCAGCCGCCCGGTGGCGCTGCCGCCGAGCTACGATCCCGAGTACATGGATCCGCCGCTCGGCTACCACGTGACAACGCCTGAGGACGCGCTCGAGACCAAGTCCATCATGGACAGCCCGAAGCTCGACAACCCGATCAATCTGTCGAGCTGGTTTCCGGAGCGCCCCTACTACAGCACACCGAACTTCCTGCGGGCCTTCGAGGCCTACTGCCGCAAGGTGCGCTCGCTGACGGCGGACCTCGACGACTATGCGGGTCTTCTGCTTGTCGGCGGCAGCGGCCCGATCGTCGACATGGTCAACAATCAGCGCGTGCACGATGTCATTCTCGGCTTCCACCGTCTGGGCAAGCCGATCGCCGCCATCTGCTATGGCGTCGCCTGTCTGCCGATGGCCCGCGACTTCAACGAGCGCAAGAGCATCATCCGCGGCAAGCACGTTACCGGTCACTGCATCGAATACGATTACCACGACGGCACCGGGTTCATCGGCACCGATTTCAACATGGGACCGCCGCCCTACTGTCTCGAGTACATGCTGACCGACGCGGTCGGGCCGGAAGGTCAATATCACGGCAATTTCGGCAAGCAGACCTCGGTCATCGTCGACTACCCGTTCATCACCGCCCGCTCGCTTCAGTGCTCGCACGAGTTCGGCGAACAGTTCGTGCACGTGCTGGACGACGGCTTGCGGCGCTACGGCTGGTAGGACTCGGCGCAGGAAGGGCGACCGCCATGAAACCGATGAATACCGGGACGCACGCGATTTTCCGCCAGTTCTTGGCGGATGGCATGACCCACATGTTCGGTAATCCGGGCACCGTGGAGCAGGGATTCCTCGACGCCATCGAGGACTTCCCGGACATGCGCTATATCCTTTGCTTGCAGGAAACCGTCGCCGTGCTCGCGGCCGACGGCTACGCGCGAGCGACGCAGCGGCCGACGCTCGTGCAGCTGCACAGCTCGCCCGGCATCGGCAACGGCGTCGGCGCGCTTTACCAGGCCAAGCGGGGGCATTCCCCGCTGGTTGTCGTCGGTGGCGACGCCGGCAACGGGTACATGAACATGGACGCCCAGATGGCGGCCGACCTGGTCGCCATGATGGAGCCGGTGACCAAGTACGCCACGATGGTGCTCGATCCCCGGCACGTGCTGCGCACGCTCCGCCGCGCGATCAAGATCGCCGCTACACCGCCCCGCGGTCCGGTCTACGTCTGCCTGCCGGCGGACGTCATGGACGCCGTCAATGACGAGACCGTCTTTCCGACCTCTGTTCCCGAGACGCGCGTGCGGCCGGCCGACGATCTGGTCGAGCGCGCCGCCGCGATGCTCGCGGGCGCGGTGCGGCCGGTGATCTTCGTGGGCGACGGCGTCGCCTGGTCCGGCGCCAATGCGGTCGTCGAGCGGCTCGCCGAGCGGCTGGGCGCCGAGGTCTGGATGGCGGACGGCGGCGATCTCAACATCGCCACCACGCATCCCTGCTTCAAAGGCGGCACCGGCCACATGTTCGGCAGCCAGAGCCTACCGATCACCAGGGCCGGTGACGCGGTCCTGATCACCGGCGCCTACATGCTGCCTGAGGTCTTTCCCGAGCGTGGCGACATCTTCGATCCAGGCGCGAAGGTGATCCACGTCGACCTCAACGCATACGAGATCGCCAAGAACCACCGGGTCGATCTCGGCATCGTCTGCGATCCGCGGACCGGGCTCGAGGCTTTGGACAAGCAACTGGCAGAGACGCTGGGCGAGACGGCCCGGGCCGCTGCCGGGCGCCGGGTCGACGAAATGGGTCGCGAGAAAGAGGCGCTCGCACGGCACCAGGCCGAGATCGACGCGCGCCGTGCGGCCCAGCCGCACGCGACCATGGAGGCGTTCGCCGCCGAGCTGGCCCGCCGCTTGCCGCATGACGCGATCGTCTTCGACGAGTCGCTCACCAGCTCCGCCGCGTTCAACCGCGCCATCCCGCGAACCCGGCCCGGCAGCTACTTCTTCACCCGTGGCGGCTCGTTGGGCGTCGGCTTTCCAGGCGCGCTTGGGGCGCAGTTGGCCCACCCTGATCAGCTCGTTGTCGGCCTCTGCGGCGACGGCGGCACCATGTACACCAACCAAGTACTCTACACCGCGACGAAGTACCGGACGCGGACGCTTTTCGTCGTCTGCAACAACGCGCGCTACAAGCTGCTCGACCTCAACATCGCCCATTACTGGCAAGAGCAGGGCATCCAAGCGCACGCCTTTCCGGCGTCGTTCGACCTGGCGGAGCCGAGGCTCGGCTTCGTTGCCATGGCCGAGAGCATGGGCGTGCCGGCGGCGCGCATCGAGCGTAGCGAGGAGATTCCGGCCGTCCTCGAGCGCGCCTTGGCTGCCGACGGGCCGTTCCTCATCGACCTCGTCCTGGTCGAGGAAACCGAAGATCACCGCCCCGGCATCAAGTGCGGCCAGTGACCTCGACCACCGTGCGCCCGCGGCGCCGTGATGCAAGGAGAAGCCGATGCTGCACCAGCTCATCTTCGCCGCGCCCAAGCCGGGCATGAGCGAAGCTGATTTTCAGGACTATTGGGTACACAAGCACGCGGTCCAGTACGCGAGCAAGATCCCGCAGATCCGCAGCTACTGCGTCGACACCCGGATCAAGCTGCCCGACGAGACGACGACGCCGTTGTTCAGCGGTATCGCCGAGATCTGGCTCGACGACGCGGCGGCGCTGCTTGAGGCGTTGCAGTCGCCAGAGCTGATCAAGGGGGCCCGAGCGGACGAGCCCAACTGGGCGGCGTTCTGGCAGACCGTGGCGCTGAATACCGAGACCCACGTCGTCCTAAGTGGTCCCGCGCCAGGTCGCGACGGACCACCGATCAAGGTCGTGGCTCTAATGAAGCGCAAGGCGGGCACGTCGATGGCAGCGTTTCGCGAGCGGGCGCTGCAGGACCATGCGACTACCGTGCAGCAGGTTGCCGGCCTGCGCCGCTACCACCAGTGCCACGTCCCGGATCTCTTCTCCGCCACGGCGGAGACGCCCTTCGACGGTGTCGACATCCTCTGGTTCGACGACGTGCCCGCCGGCATCGCCGCGCTGGAGCAAATCTACACCGCCGAAGCGGCTCGTCCCGCCCTCTCTGCTCTCATCGAGCTCAAATATCTGCATGTGATGCTGACTCGTGAAAACTGGATCATCGATCCTAGCGAATATTGAGGAAACTGCCATGCTGAGCTCGACGCTCAACGGTCAAAAGATCGCGGTCCTTATCGAGTCAGATTACTATGAGAATGAAATCCATTATTACCAGCATCGCTTTCCGGAAGAGGGGATCGAGCTGCACTTCATGACCCGCTTGTGGGGTCAGCCGGCGATCACGTTCGTCGGGCACGAGTACAAGGCGCCGTTGACGGTCGATCGCAGCTTCGAGCATCTGAGCGACGAGGCGCTCCGCTCCTACGCCGCGGTGATCGTGCCCTCGGGGATGGTCGCGGACCGCCTGCGCTACACCGACGACGTCAACGCGGTCCCGCCGGCCACCGCGTTCCTGGCACGGCTGTTCGCCGAGCCCGGCGTCTTGAAGGGCATCATCTGCCACGGGCTCTGGCTCACCGCGCCGCGCCCCGATCTGGTCCGCGGTCGACCGCTCACCTGCCACAACAATCTGATCGGCGATGCCAAGGCCTACGGTGCCGCCTACTGCGACGAGGACGCCGTCGTCGACGACGACCTCTTGACCGCGCGCACCGGCGCCCATTGCCACCTGCTCGCGCGCAACATCATCGACACGCTCAAGCAGCGGCACTGAGGCGCCATACCTTCCGCCGTTACTCGCGCAAAGGACCCGTCACGATGACCGCGCAAGACAACATCAAGGCGATCCAGACGCACATCGCCACCTTCGCCAAGGGCGATATCGAAGCGATCTGTCTGCAGTGCACCGAGGACGTCGTCTGGACGCCGCCGCTCTCCCACGGGATCATCCCCTACAACCAGATATGGCACGGGCGCGCCGGCGTGGCGGAGTACTGCCGCCGCTTGATGGGCGCGCTCGAGTGGCAATCCTTCGAGGTTCCGGTGCTGCTGCCCGCGGGCGACGACCATGTCGTCATCCTCGGCAAGGAGGTGTTCACGATCCGGGCGACCGGCATCCAGGTCGATAACCTTTTCCTCACGCTGTTCAAGCTGCGCGACGGGCTGATCGCGGAGTTCACGCTGTGCGAGAACACGGAACTCGTCGCGGCCGCGTTCCAAGGCCTCGCCAAGACCCCACCGACCCACGTGACGCAGCCGTCAGCGGGCGAGACGGAGAAGGCGCTCCATGACGCCACGCATTGACGACCTGATCGCCCACGCGAAGGCCGGCGACGCGGCGACGACGCTGGCCGTGTTGCGCGCGGGCACGGACCCCGACGGTCACGACAAGGCTGGCTGGACCCCGCTGCTCTGGGCGGCGGTGCGCGGGCATGCGGAGACGGTCGCTCAGCTCCTCGACCACGGTGCGGACATGGAAGTCGGCCAGGCGCGATCCGGTGCCCTTGCCATCCACATGGCCGGTCAATCGGGCGACGTGCCCACCGCGCAGCTGCTCCTCGACCGTCGGCCGGAGCAGATCGACCGTGTCTGGGACCTCAATGGCCACACGGTGCTGCTGCAGGCGGTCTTCTACGGTCATCTCGACCTTGCCCGCTTTCTGGTCGAGCGGGGCGCGAGCACGTCGATCACCACCGCGCGTGGCCTCGGCCCTTACGAGCTCGCGGCGCAGTTCCAGAACCAAGAGATGATGGCGATCATCGCCCCGCACGATAGCCCGGCAGCCGCGAAGGCGGCCTACTACGCTCGCTATCTCAAGCAGATCGCGCCGAGCGTGTCGCCGGCGGAGGCCGGGCCGCAGGCCCTAACCGAACAGCTGATCGACGCCATCACCCAAGGGCTCCAGCGCGCGGCCCACAATGCTGCCGCGGTCGATGCGACCCTCGCGACGGTGAAGCGGCTCGTCGAGAGCGAGGGCGCCGATGTCAACCGCCTGGGCGGCGCACTGCAACAACCGCCGCTCATCGTCGCGGTCACCGGCAACAACGGCTTGCCGCCGGTGCCGGCCGTTCGCCGGCTGCGGACTGAGGTGGCCCGCTACCTCCTCGCGCATGGCGCCGATCCGACGCGGCACGAACGCCATCCGATGGGGGCGCAGTCGATCATCCGTGGCGCGGTCTTCAATCATCTCGAGATCCTCCAGATGTGCGCCGACCACCTGACCCAGCAGCAGCTCGCCGACGCCATCAACGAGATCCCGCTCGTGAACGGCCTCACGGCCCTGCACGACACGGTCCTCCGCGCGACCGAGGCGGCGCCCGAGTACTTCGATGGCTATCTCGCGCAGGCGACCTGGTTCATGCGCAATGGCGGCCGGAGCGATATCGAGGACTTCGCCGGCGTCACCCAACGCAACATCGCCGAGCGGGCGGCGGACGCCCAGGTGAAGCAGCGGCTCCTCGCCGTTCTCTAGGCAGCCGCGCGGCGCAGGCGGCGGCCGCCGCTGAGCGCGCCGCCGGCCCTTGGCTTCGGCGCGGCCACGGGCGACAAGGGCATGTCGTGAATGAACGGAGAAGGAGCGTGCCATGCGCCGTCATCTTTGGCTGGTGGGGGGCCTATTGCTCGTGGCGGCACCGGCCGGGGCCGACGAGGTGCTGGAGCAGATCGACGCTGCCGTCGGCTACTACGAGGAGGGCGACTTGCAGGGCGCGATCAGCGAGCTGCAGTTCGCGATCGAGGCGATCCGGGCGCAGACCGGCGATCTCTTCGCCGCCACCTTTCCGGATCCGCCGGCCGGCTGGAGCGCTGACGAAGTCGAGAGCACCGCTGGGATTCCCGGTCTGAGCGGCCAAGTTCTGGGGCGGGAGTATCAGGGACCCGACGGTGAGACCGTCCGGGCCGAGCTGATGATCGACAATCCGATGATGCAAGCCTTCGCCATGCTCTTGCAGAACCCGGCAATGTTATCGACCCAGCCGGACGCCGAGCGCGTCCGCGTGCACCGGCATAATGCGCTGTTGACCTGGCCTGAGGACGGGACGGGCGAACTGACGCTGATCGTCGGTGGTCGGGCGATGCTCCGGCTAGACGGTAGCGGCCTCGCGAGCAAGGACACGCTCGTCGGCATGATGGAAGGCTGGGACGTCGATCGGCTGGAGGAGGTGGCGGGCTTGTGAGCGCACGCGCGGCACCCCGCCTGCGGGCCGGAGCAGCGCTTGTCGGCGCCGTCGTCTTGCTCGGCGCCTGCACGCAGCCGCAATTGATCGCCAATGTCGAGGCGTTTAGCGCGCTGACGGGGCCGCCGCCGGCGGCGACAGTGATCGTTGAGCCGGCGCCGGACGTCGCCGCGTCGCTCGAGTTCGCCGCCCACGCCGAGGTGCTCGGCGACTTCCTCGAGCGGCGTGGCTTCGCCGTCACCGAGGATATCGAGGCGGCCGCCTGGCGTGCGTCGTTGGGTTTCGGCGTCGATGATGGACGGACGGTGACCGAGGGCTTCTCCGTGCCGACCACCGGCGGGTTCTACGGTCGCCGCGGAGGATTCGGCGGGTTCCGCACCGAGATCCGCTCCGAGACCGTGTTTACCCGCGAGGTCACGGTGGCGCTCGCCGAGCAGGCGACGGGCACGGAACGCTGGCGGGCGCGGGTCATCAGCGTCGGCCGCTGCCCGGCGATCAGTGCGGTGATCGAGCCGATGCTTGCCGCCGCCTTCGCGGACTTCCCGGCCGAGGGTCAGCGCACGGTCAGAGTGGACGCCGACGTCGACTGCTAGGGCGCAACGCCGGGCGCTGGCTCGGCGGGATCATCCCGGTCGGGGTCGACGAAGCCTAGGCTGGCTCGGCGCTCGGCTTCGTTGGCGATGAAGCGCGCGGTGTCGTCAGGGAAGGCCTCGCGCAGACGCGCGCCGGCTTGATTGGCACGCGTCGCGAACTCGGTCGCGCTGTCGACGAAGAAGCCCAAGACGCGGCCCGACGAGATGTTCTTGGGCCCCGTTAGCAGGCGGCGGTCGAGGATCGCGTCGCCACGCTCGACGACGGCCGGCACGTCCGGCACCGCGTAGCGCTCCTCGCCCAGCGAGAAATGGCGATAGAGGTCGGCGAAGGTGCGCAGCTCGGCCACCGGTGTCGAGGTCTGGGCATAGACGACGCAGCGCTCGTTGCCGACGTCGCGGCCGATGGCGCGCATCTCGAAGACGACGAACTGCGGCAGGCGTCCCGCCTCGACCTCGGGGATCTCGCCGCCGATGGTGGCGAGCCCGGCATCCTCGAAGGCCTCGACGACGGCAGCACCGCTGGAGCGCGGATTGGTCCAGCAGCGGTCGACCACCCGATCGTCGACCTCGATGCGGATCGCGGACAGCGCCGCCAGATAGTGCGCGAAGGTCAGCTCCTGCGCCGCGCCTGGCATGGCCACGAGCGTGGCCATCGCCGCCAGTACCGTGCCTCGCATCCTCCCTCCGCGGTCAGTGGCTCAGAGATAGCCCTCCTGCACGAGCGTCTCGGCGATCTGCACCGCATTCAGCGCCGCGCCCTTGCGGAGATTGTCGCTGACACACCAAAAGCTGAGCCCGTGCTCGACCGTCGGGTCGGCCCTGAGCCGCGAGACGAAGACCGCGAACTCGCCGACGCACTCGATCGGTGTGACATACTCGTAGCTCTCGTGGTCGTCCAGGACGACGACTCCGTCGAAGTCCATCAGCGCTTCCCGCGCCTCGGCGACGCTGATCGGCTCGTGGAACTCGACGTTGATCGCCTCGGAGTGGCCGACGAAGACCGGCACGCGGACGCAGGTCGGGACGACCTGGATCGCCGGATCGAGAATCTTCTGCGTCTCGACGACCATCTTCCACTCCTCCTTGTAGAGGCCGTCGGCGACGGGCACGTCGATCTGCGGGATGACGTTGAAGGGGATCGGCTTCCTGAAGCCCTCCGGCTCCTTGCGGTCGTGCATGTAGATGGCCTTGGTGTGCTCGAAGAGCTCGTCCATGGCGGGCGTGCCGGCGCCGGAGACCGACTGGTAGGTGGCGACGACCACGC
>CAYUKE010000110.1:0-9492 GCA_964445185.1 uncultured Geminicoccaceae bacterium | reverse complement strand
GGCACGATGCGGGGGTCGGTCGTGTAGACGCCGTCGACGTCGGTGTAGATGTCGCAGCGGTCGGCACGCAGCGCCGCGGCGAGTGCCACTGCCGACGTGTCGGAGCCGCCGCGACCGAGGGTTGCCACCCGCCCGTCATCGTCGACGCCTTGGAACCCGGGAACGACGATGACGGTGCCAGCCGCGATGGTCGTTTCGAGACGATCGGTGGCGATGCCGATGATGCGCGCCTTGCCATGCGCCGCGTCGGTTCGTACCGGAACCTGCCAGCCCTGGAACGACTGCGCGCGGACGCCGCGCCGCTCCAACGCCAGCGCGAGAAGCCCGCTCGTGATCTGCTCGCCGGCGGCGACCACCACGTCGAGCTCCGCGGCCGAGGCGTGCGGCCCGCCCAGGGTCTCGACCCAGCCGAGGAGCTGGTTCGTGTGCCCGGCCATGGCCGAGACGACGACCGCCACCTCGGCGCCGGTCGCGCGGGTTGCGGCAACGCGGTCGGCGACGTTCTCGATGCGTTCGGTGTCGGCGACCGACGTGCCTCCGAACTTCTGGACGATCCGCGGCAAATCGGGTCCCTAGGAAGCTGTACGGGAGGAGCGGTCCCGTTGACCGCGGCCGCTTCTTATCCACCCTCGCGTGCCGGACGCAAGCGCCCCTGCTCGCATATCCCAACGGAAGGCGGCATGATGGCCCCTGCGATGTCTTCGATCGACGAAGAAGAACTGCGCAAGTTCGAGGCGACGGCCGACGCCTGGTGGGACGAGACCGGGCCGCTCGCGGCACTGCATCGTCTGAATCCGTTGCGGATCGCGTTCATCCGCGACGCCGCCCTCGGTGGCCGAGCCGGCTCGGCGAGCCGACCTCTCAGCGGCCTTAGAATCCTTGATGTCGGGTGCGGCGGCGGGCTTCTGGCCGAGCCGCTGGCCCGACTTGGCGCCGAGATCACCGGCATCGATCTGGTAGCCGCCTCGCTCGACGTGGCGCGCACGCACGCCGCCGCCTCGGGCCTGGAGATCGACTACCGCCTCGAGCCGGCTGACGCACTCGCCGCACGCGGCGAGCGGTTCGACGTCGTCGTCGCCTCGGAGGTCGTCGAGCACGTTCCCGACCAGCGGGCGTTCGTGCAGACACTCGCCACCCTCGGCGCTGACGACGGCGTCGTCTGCCTATCGACGATCAACCGTACCTGGCGCAGTTACGCCGAAGCCATCGTCGGTGCCGAGCATGTCCTGGGCTGGCTGCCGAGCGGGACCCACAGCTGGCGCCGTTTTGTGCGCCCTTCGGAACTCGCCGGCTGGCTACGGCGGGGCGGCTTCGTCGTCGACCGGCTCGTTGGCGTCGGTCTCGACCTCGGCAGCGGCACGTTCGTCGAGCGGGCCGATCTGGCGGTGAACTACATGGCGAGCGCGCGACGAGCTTGATCCTCGCTGCTCAGGCGTCATGGTCGGGAAGATCGGGCAGCGCCTGGACCTCGATCCCGTCGTCGCGCAGCGCCGACGCCTCCTCCTTGGTCGCCTGTCCCCAGATCGGCCGGTCCTCGCTCCGGCCCTCGTGGATGCTCCGGGCCTCCTCGGGGAAGTTCGTGCCGACGTCCTCGGCGTGTGCCTTGATGTGCCGTGACAATGCCATCAGCGCGTGACGCAGCCTAGCGGGGTCCGGGCTGGCGTCACGTGGCGGGCGGCCGATGGCGGGCGCCATGGGCGCCTTGCTCACCGTGTGGCCGCCGCACACGGGGCAGTCGATCAGCGAGCGCGCTTCCTGGTCGTCGTAGGCGGCAGCGTTGTTGAACCACGCCTCGAACCTATGTCCGCAGTCGCAGCGTAGCGCGTAGCGGATCATCTCATGGCGCCGCGTCGCCGGCGAGCAGCGCGTCCAGCTCGCCGGTCTGGTCGAGGGCATGGAGCTCGTCCGAGCCACCGATCCCATCGTCGCCGATGAAGATCTGCGGCACCGTGCGCCGCCCGTCGGCCCGCGCGATCATCTCCGCGCGCCGCGCAGGGTTGCTCAAGACGTCGATCTCGACGAAGTCGACCCCCTTCTCGCGCAGCAGCCGCTTGGCGGCATGGCAGAAGCCGCAGAGCGGGCTTGTGTAGATCTCCACAGAACGCACGTCGTCACCCCAAAAACAGATCCGTCTAAGAGATGGGGGCTGGCGTCGGCCGCGTCACCCGGGCCAGACACACAGCATCGACCGCGGTGGCTCCGGCGGCCTGCAGCACCCGCGCGCACGCCTCCAGAGTGGCGCCCGTCGTCAGCACGTCGTCGACCAGGAGGACGCGGCTGCCCGCAACCCGCGCGCGCCAGCGCGGCCGAACCGCGAAGGCCGCTGCCGTGACGTTGGCGGCGCGTGCGCGGGCGTTCAGCCCCTGCTGCGACCGCGTCGCCCGGACGCGCCAGAGCAGATCCGGCACATGGGCGACGGTGCCTGCCTCGGCGAGGCCGGCCGCCAGCAGCGCCGACTGATTGAAGCCCCGTCGTAGGAGGCGCCCGCGATGCAGCGGCACGGGCGCCACCAGATCGACGTCGGTCAACAGCTCGTCCGCGGTGCGCTGCAGCCAGCGGATGAGCAGCGGCCGCAGGCTAAGGCGGCCGTGGTGCTTGAACGCGATGACCAGGCGCCGTCCGGCATCGTCGTAGGCGAGCGCGGCGCGCTGGCGGCGCAGCCGCGGCGGGTTCGACCGACAGATCGCGCAAGGATCCAGATCAGCCCCGTCCTCGGCCTGCGGCCGGCCGCAGCTCGGGCACACTGGCGGCGCGATGAAGTGGAGCTGCGTCCAGCAGGCGGCGCACAGGCCGCGCTCGCTGCCAAGGACCGTGCCGCAGACGGCGCAGCGGTGCGGCAGGGCGAGGTCGACCAGCCGACGGGCCGCGGCGGCGATGCGGAGCGGCGCGCCCACGCTGCTCACGTTACCAGGACGAAGCCTAGTGGGTGGGCCCCGACCGTCGCCAGATCGTCGAGGGTGGCTTTGATCTCAGGCATCGGCGTATGGCCGCTCTTGAGAACGACGACGGTCGCGGCGCAGCTTCGCGTCGCCCGCAGGCCATCCGCACGCTGCAGCGACGGGACGGCGACGAGGATGCGGTCGAAGCGGCGGCCGGCCTCGGCAAAGATCCGATCCAGCCGTGCGCCGAGACGTTCGCTGCCGCCACGGCCGTGCCCACCGAGCAGCCACGGACCACCGTCATCGAGCGGCACCAGAGCATCGCTCCAGCGGGCGTCGTCGAGCGCGCCGATGCCGTCGCCGGGAGCGCTTCGGCCGACCGCGCCGGCCGCGGAAACAGCGAGGTCGACCACTAGGACCTCATGCCCGTCGCCCGTCAGCGACTGCGCCAGATCCACGGCCAGCGGCGTGCTGGCCACGGTGCCGTCGAGGCTCGCCAGCGCGATCGAGCGCGGTCCGGTGCCGCCGCGGTCGATGCGCAGCGCCAGTCGCGCCAGTGCATCGGCCGAGCCTGCTGTCGAACCGCCGAGCCGCGACGCGCCGGTCAGTGTCGCCAGGATCGGCAAGCCCGATGCCACGTGCAGCTGGTCGGCATCGCCGACCCGCTCCTCGTCGCGACGCGCGGCGAGGGCACCGGCGAGGCTGCCGAACGCCAGCCCCAAGGCCCCCCCGGCGCCGTAGAACAGCGCCATGGTCTGCGGTCGCGCTGCCGGCACCGGATCGGCAACGACGAAGACGCGCGCGTCGGGCTTGAGCGCCACCTGCGCCGACGCCAGCTCGGCAAGTTCCGTCGTCAACGCGCCGAGGCGCTCGCGATCGCGCTCCATCTGCGCCTGAATAGCCGCCGACATCGTCTGGTCGGTCGTCCGGTCGGCGAGCACGGTCTCGCGGTGGCTCAGGTCGGCGCGCATGGTGTCGACCAGCTCGCGCTGCTCGTCGACCTCGCCGTCGACCGCGTCGATGAGGGCACGAACCTGCGCGTCGATCTCGGCCTGCTGGGCCTCGACCTCGACCGTGGCGGCCGCCATCAGCGGGTGCCGTTCGCCATAGGTGGCGGCGAGCTCGGCGACGCGGCTCGCGGCGCGGTCGCGCTGCTCGACGGCCGCGGCGAGCTCGGCGCGGCGCGGGTGCGCGAGCAGCACGTCGAGGTCGATCGGCGTCGTCGCGGCGGCGCGGAGTTCGCGCAGGTCCGCCTCGCGCACGACGAGGCGCGCTTCCGCCGCCTGGAGCCGCTGCTCGATCTCGACGATCGCCTGGTGGCCGGCGGTGACCGCGTCGTCGTCGGCCACGGTCACGCGCCGCTGCGCGGAGAAGACCGCGTCGCGGACCAGGGTCAGCTCGGCGTCCAACGCGGCCATTCGTGCATCGACCTCGGCGCGGCGCCGTTCCAGGCGACTGTCGAGCATCGTCTCGGCGGCGATTTCGGCGAGAGCGGCGGTGGCCGCGGGCGCGCCGCCCTCCGCTTCGAGGCGGAGCGAGCGGCCATCAGCGCTGGCAGTCGCGCTCAACCGGAACCGGACCGGTGCGTCCGGCGTTCCGTTGCTGGCCGACGGCCCGGTGTCGGGCGCGGCGAGGCTGTCGACGACGGCGCCGACAACCTCACGCGCCTCGGCGAGGAGCTCGGCCACGGCGCCGGGCGCCGCGAGAGCCTGCCGGACCTCGTCGCCGAGCCGATCCTCGACGCGGCCCCGGAACGCGGCGGTGTCCACTCGACGCGCGTCGGCATCGAGGTCCGCCGTTGCCTCTGCATCCAGCGTGATGACGGCCTCGGCGATGAACCGCCCGGCGAACTCGCCGACGAGCAGGTGCGCGAGCCCAAGCCCCAAGGCAAGACCGAACACCGCGCCGACCAGGCGAACGTCGCCACGTCGCGGCGGCGGTCCCGAATCGATTTCCGCGGCCGCGTCGGTCTCGCTGGGCTGCGCTCTCGCAGCGGCTGGTCTCCGGCGTGACGCTGCAGTCAGTCCGGCGCTCCGCTCCATCATTGCACGGTTCAGGGTCCCACGCTCTGCTCCGTCGACGGAAGGGCCTTGTCAACGGCTTTGGCACACCATGGGGAGTAAGGGCTGCTCAGCGCCGCCGGTCCAGCGCCGCTTGCAGGCCGTCGCCGAGGAGGTTGAACGCCACCACCGTCGTGAAGATAGCCAATCCCGGCACGATCGCCAGATGCGGCGCCCGCGCAAGCTGCGTCTGCGCGTCACTCAGCAGGTTGCCCCAGGACGGCGTGGGCGGTTGGACGCCGAGGCCGAGAAAGCTCAGCACGGACTCGACGAGGATGACGTTGCCGATGCCGAGCGTTGCCGCGACGATGATCGGGCCGGCGACGTTGGGCAGGATATGGTGCCGGACCACGCGCCAGGGACCGACGCCGAGCGCGGTCGCGGCCGTCACATAGGTGCGCCGTCGGACGCTGAGCGTGGCGCTGCGGGCAACACGGGCGACCTGTGGCCAACCGAACAGGGCGACGATCACGACAATTCGGATCGCGCCGCCGCCGTCGGCGCCTCCCAGGCCCAGCTTGCCGAGATCGATGGCGGCGACGATCAGCAGAAGCGGCAGCATCGGCAGGGCAATGACGATGTCTGTCAGGCGCATCAAGACGCCGTCGACGGTCCCCCCAGCATAGCCGCTGGTGATGCCGACGATCGTGCCGATCGAGGCTGCGGCCAAGGCGCCGCCTAGCCCGACCAGGAGCGAGACCCGGCCGCCGTCGAGCACGCGCATCAGGTAGTCCCGCCCGAGCTCGTCGGTCCCGAGCAGGTGGGCGCTGCCCGGCGCCTCGAGCCGGCCGAGCAGGTCGACGGTCGTGCCGTCGACGCCGAGGCTCGCGCCCACGAACGGGGCCGCAAAGCAGATCGCGGCCAGACCCGCAAGCGCGGCGGCGGCGACCGCCATGACCACGCGTCCGCCGCCGCTTCCCCACGCGGTCGTTCTAGTCGCCATAGCGGATTCGCGGGTCGAGCCGGGCGTAGACGACGTCAGCGAGGATGTTGCAGGCGAGCGTGAGCGCGGTTGCCAGCAGCAAGGCGGCGAGCGCCAGATTGTAGTCGTTGGCGAGAATGGCGTCGTAGGTCAGCTTGCCCATGCCGCGGTAGGCGAAGACGACCTCGACGACCAGGGCGCCCGAGAGCAGCGTGCCGAGGTGCAGGGCGACGACCGTCACCAGCGGCAGGGCAGCGTTCGGCAGGGCATGTCGGGCCAGGGCAGCGAGCTTGCCCAGCCCCTTGGCCCGCGCGGTCCGCATGAAGTCCTCGTTGACGACCTCGAGCAGGGCGCCGCGGGCGAAGCGAAGATAGGTGCCGACCGTGAGCACGGTGAGCGTCAGCGTTGGTAGGACGAGGTGCTGCAGCCGGCTGGCGAGACTGTCGTTGCCGATGGCATGGACCCCGCCGGAGGGCAGCCAGCCGAGCTGGACGGCGAACAGTAGGATCAGTAGCAGCGCGAGCCAGAAAGATGGCACCGAGAAGCCGGCAAACGCCAAGAGGTTGACGCCGACATCGAGGGGGCCGTGCGGCCGTGCCGCCGCGGCGAGTGCCAGGGGAACGGCGATGGCCAGTCCGACAACCAGGCTGAGCCCCATCAGCAGGAGCGTGTTCAACAGCGGTGTGAGCAGGACTTTGGCGACCGGCTGGGCGTACAGGCGCGAGAAGCCCAGGTCGCCCGTCGCCGCGCCACCCACCCAGATGGCGTAGCGCTCGACCAGCGGCCGGTCGAGCCCGTAGAGCGCCTTGAGGCGCTCGACGTCGGCGGCGGTCACGTCGGGATCGGCACTGAGCTGAAGATCGAGGGGATCGCCCGGCATCAGGCCAATGAGCGCGAAGACGAGAACGGAGACGACCAGAAAGGCGACGATGGCCTCCGCCGTCCGTCGCGCGAGGTGGTTGAGCACCGGCTACTCCCGGGCGCGCCAGTCCTCGACCCAAAGCGTACTGACGTTCATGTGGCCGGTCGGCCGCACGCCCTCGAGCCACGTCGGCCAGATGTGGGCGTTGGCGCGGAAGTAGAGCGGCAGCGCCGGGAGGTCGGTGGCGTAGAGCTGTTGCAGGCGCACCCAGAGCTCGGCCCGGCGCTCGCGGTCGAGCTCCACTTCGATCGCCTCGATTAGCGCGTCCATCTCGGCGCTCGTGTAGCCCGTGTAGTTCTGGCCGCTCCATGCGTTCGTCGCGGCTGGGATCATGGTCGAGTGAAGGATGGTCTTGGGCGGGTTCTCCGGCGCGCTGGTCCAGGCGAACAGCGCCATGCCGGTGAACTGGCGCCGGCTCAGGTGCTCGGCGAACAGCACCCGCGGCGGCAGGTTGCGAATGCTCGCTTCGATGCCGATCTCGGCCCATTGCGCCTGCAGGAACTGCTGTACCAGCTCGCGACCGCGATTGCCGGCGGTGGTGTGGAACTCGAAGGCGAGCCGCCGGCCGTCGGCATCGACGCGCACGCCGTCGGGTCCGAGCGCGAAGCCCGCCTCCTCGAGTAGGGCGCGCGCCCGCTCGACATCCTGGGGGTAGCGCTGGACGTCGCCGCTGTGGACCCAGTCCAGTGGATGCACGTTGGTAAGGGCCACCGGCTGCTTGCCGGCGAACAGACGCTCGCTCAGCGCCTCGCGATCGACCGCGTAGAGCAAGGCCTGGCGGACCCGGACGTCCTGGAAGATCGGGTTGTCGAGGTTGGCTTCGAGGTGCTCGTAGATCAGGCCCGGTTCGTAGCTGATGGCAAAGCGGTCGCCGTGCGTCTCTTCGAAGGCGAGCGCCTGTTCGAGTGGCAGCCCCAACTCTCCCGCGATCATGTCGATCTCGCCGGCGAGGAGGCTCGCCTCGAGCGCGGCGGTATTCTCGACGACGCGGACGACGATCCGCTCGAACGCCCCCGGGCGCCCGTGCCAGGAGGCGTTGCGCTCGAGGACGACGTGCTCGCCGATCGCGACATCGGCGATCCGGTACGGGCCGAGCGCGAGGCCCGGGGCGGTCGGATCGGTGTCGAACAGGGTGCGGTTGCGGTAGCTCGCCGGCGCCGCGTCAAAGACCGGAGCCTCCAGGTGCGCAGGTAGCGGCCGAAGCGTGTTGATCGCGTTGTAATTGAACTCGAGCTTCTTGAGCTCGAGCGTGAACGTCTTCGGCCCGTCGACGGTGATGTCGACGATGTCGGTGTAGGCTTCGCGCGCCGGCACGCCGCTCTGCGGATGCCGCCCGAACCGCCAGGCGAAGAGCACGTCGTCGGTCGTGACCGGTACGCCGTCACCCCATTGCGCGTCGGGGTGGATGTCGAAGCGCACGCGCACGCCGGTGGTGCCGTCCTCCCGGTCAACCCGCTCCGCGCGTCCGTTGTCGAAGGTTGGCAGTTCCGTGCAGAGAAAGCAGGCGACCTGCCAGTCGTGATCGAAGGCCGTAAACGGCCGTGCCGTCATGCCATGGACATAGGTCTTGGCCAGCATGGAATCGATGCTCGGGTGCAGCGTTGAAGGAAACTGGGTGATCCCAATGCGCAGCGTGTCGCGGGCCCAGGCTCCAGGCGGCAGAGCCAGCGCCAGCGTCAAAAGCACCGCAATCCGCAGCATGCGCTCGTCTCCCTCTTAGCGACCGGGAGCAAGGTGGCGGCACGCGCGTCTTCCGACAACGGCGGTTGTGGTCGACAGCGGGCCGTGCCAGCAGAGAACCCGCGCTGATTTGGGGGAAACAGCATGCGGCGTGAGGCTTCGACGAAGATCGTGGCGACGCTCGGGCCGTCGTCGTCGTCGAAGGATCGAATCCGGGCCTTGGTTCAGGCGGGCGCCGACGTGTTCCGCTTCAACTTTAGCCACGGGACGCACGAGGACCATGCGGAGCGGTTGGCCGCGGTGCGGGAGTTGGAGGGCGAACTCGACCGCCCGCTCGGCTGTCTGATGGACCTGCAGGGGCCGAAATTGCGCGTCGGCAGGTTCGACGGTGGCCGTGCCTTGCTCGTCGCCGGGCAGGCGTTTCGTTTCGACCTCGACGAGACGCTAGGCGACGCAGCGCGTGTGCACCTGCCCCATCGCGAGATCTTCGATGCGGTCGAACGGGGCACCGAGCTGCTCATGGACGACGGCAAGATCCGCGTCCGCGTCGAGCATGTCGGGGGCGAGCACCTGGAGGTGATGGTCGAGACCGGCGGCATCATCTCCGACCGCAAGGGTGTCAACGTGCCCAACGCAATGCTTCGCGTTTCGCCCCTGACGGCCAAGGATCGAAACGATCTGCGGTTCGGCCTCGACCAGGGCTTCGATTGGGTTGCGCTGAGCTTCGTCCAGCGCCCCGAGGACGTCGCCGAGGCGCGCCGCCTGATCGCGGGTCGCGCGGCGATCATGGCCAAGATCGAGAAGCCGTCGGCGGTGCAGCACCTCGATGGTATCCTAGAGCTGGCAGATGGCATCATGATCGCCCGCGGCGATCTCGGCGTCGAGCTGCAGCCGGAGGACGTCCCAGGTCTGCAGAAGCGGATGGTCCGCGCTGCACGGGCGGCGGGCAAGCCGGTGGTCGTCGCCACGCAGATGCTTGAGAGCATGATCACCTCGCCTTCACCCACCCGGGCCGAGGCCTCCGATGTC
>CAYUKE010000109.1:0-9544 GCA_964445185.1 uncultured Geminicoccaceae bacterium | reverse complement strand
GGATCAGCAGCCGAAATGACCCCCGATCGGCGCCGGAGCCTTACCCCGCTTAGACCACCGTAACGTCTTGATACAGAAATGAAAAAGTGTCGCGAGGTGGGGCTCTTGTTGGACGCTGAAAGGGGCTGCTCTTGAGCGCCGATCCACAGTGTGGTGCCGCCGTCGCCACGACGATGCGCCAGCGTTCGTCGACGTTCGCCCCCAGCCGCGAACGCATGTGGGACTCCGTGTGGGGTTAGACCCGGGGTTTACAAAAAATAGGATTGCAAATCAGCGGCTTAGATCAGAAAACTGGCGGAGGGAGAGGGATTCGAACCCTCGGTACCCTCGCGGGTACACCGGTTTTCGAGACCGGCCCGTTCAACCACTCCGGCATCCCTCCGAGGGCGGTTGGTCTAGGGTCTTGGAGGGGGCGGGTCAACAAGACCGGTCCCTCGGTGGACGGCTTCGTGCTCTTGGCTCTCGGCGGGGAAGCGGTCGGAACTCACGCGGGGAGGGGACCGTAATGGATGATCTCGGCGTAGCCGCGCGTGATCTCGGCGTAGCGCAACGTGGCGCCGGTCGCGGTGGCGAGCGCTGTCAGGGTCGCCCGCGGCACCGGCGACGGACGCACATGGTAGCTTGCCAGGAAACGCACCGCCGCTCGTCGGACGGGCGGCAGCCAACCCGTCATCTGACCAAAATCGACGACGTGGATCCGCCCGCCCGGGGCGAGCGCGGCATGCGCGCTGCGCAGCGCCGCCCCCGGGTCGTCGAACATCGAGAGCGAATAGGAGAAGACGACGCGGTCGAAGCCCTCGGTTCGCGCGAACAGTCCCTTTTCGTCGTCCTCACCGGCCAGACCTAAGGCGAGCCGGACCCGCGCTTCCAGGCCCGCCGCCTGGATCTTCGCCTGCCCGACCTCCAGCATGCTCTGCGACGCGTCGAAGCCGAAGAGCTGTGCGCCCGGGTAGCGGCGGCCGACGGCGATCAGGTTGCGCGCGGTACCGCAACCGATCTCGAGGAGCGTCTCGTTTGGCGCAAGCTCAAGCTCGGCGATGAGCCGGTCTCGGCCCCACAGGTAGTACTTGCGGCTCGCATCGTAGATGTTGCGTTGCCAGCGGTAGTACCGCTCCATCCGCGCTGCCGCGTCAGCGCTCGCCGCCGTTTCCATCAGCCGGCCGCCCGTTCGTAGAGGTGGAAGCCGCCATACACGGCCGATCGGTCGGCGGCGAACAGCTCGCCGCTGCGCTCGGCCCGATAGCGCCAGCTTGCGAGCAGGTCTGCCGGCAAGTGGTCCTCCAGCAGCGAGCGGGCCCCGGCGGTGCGGAAGATGACCTTCGCGTCGGCAGTCGCGGTTCGCGTGACCTCGGTCCACAGGTCGACGAGTTGCGCAGTGGTCATCCAGTCCTGCGCATCGAGGAACACATAGCGGTCGTAGCTCGCTGGCGGCTGGTCGCGCAGGTGGTCCGCGAGCAGGCTGTGCAGGACGCGTACCCGATCGGCCCGTGGCCTAATCAGGTCGTAGACCGATTTCTTCAGGTAGGGCGGCACGGCGCGCCGGCCCTCGACGTCGTAGCTGCGGCCGAACGCCTGCCAGGCGAAGTAGTTGTCCTCGAGGTCGAAGTCGCAGGCGAGCCGGCGAACCCGCGCCCGCAACTCCGCTGCCGGGTCGACCCCATCGCCGTGCAGCGCACGATATTGCGCCGGCGGGATCCCGAGGCCGTAGTAGGCGGCGCGGAGGCGAGCGAGCCGGCGCACCGCGCGGGCGTCGAACACGGGTGCTAGATGCTCGTCGAAGAGTCGCGCCTGCTCCTCGCGCGTTCGGGCGCGAAGCATCGAGCGGGGACGACCGCCGAACAAGCGTGCCGTCAAATGCGCGGACTTGATCGTGCGGCCGAGGAGCGAGCGACGGTAGAGCCCGCGGCGGAACAGCTCGATCCGGCGGCCGCGAAACGGCCGGGCCTCGTCCCAATAGGTCCGGGTCGTCTCGTCGAGGCGGTCACGCAAGACGGTGTCGTAGACGGCGACGTTGTCGGCGTGCGCAGCGTCGCCGAAGAAGCGAAAGAAGGCCTCGTAGGTCGGCAGATGGCTGAGAGCCGTCAGCTTGAGCTTGGTCAGCGCGACGTGGGCCGGATTGAGGTCGACGGCAGTGACGCCGCCGGGATCGCCTTCGAGATAGTTGAAAACGTTGCAGCCGGCGGAGGCAATCGTGAGGATCCGCTTGCCCTCCAGCGGCGCCATCGCCGCCATGTCGACCGCCGGGTCTTCCCAGATCTGGTTGTAGACGAACCCGTCGAACGTCCACGTGAACAGCCGCTCGGCGAGCCGATCGCGCCGGCGCGGCGGTCGGGTCAGCGCGGCGGTGTCAAGCAGCGCGTTGGGCATGCGTCATACCTCCTCTCGGCCGATCCAGCGGCAAGTCGCGGTGTCAACCACAGGCGTGGAGGCAGACCCCGCTCGCATCGACCGTCGCGTAATGTGACGGCCGGCGCGTCCAACACCCGGTGTTGACATACTCGACGGCGCTGTTGGCGACCGCCGTGCGTTCGTGTAGCGCGTCGTGGGTGTGGCCGCAAAAGATCACCTCGGCACCGCGGTCTTGCGCGAACGCAAGGGCGCCGCGGCGGACGCGCCCGGAAAGGCCGACCATCCGGTTGTGGCGGCGATCCATCCAGCCGCCGCGGCCATAGCCGAGCCGTCGTTGTGCGAAAACGAGCAGCCGCCCGCCGAGCTCGGTGAGCACCGGGTGGCGCGACAGCAAGCGGTCGAACCGGTCGCCATGCACGGCCATGTGTCGGCGCCCGTGCGCCTCCCAAGCAAAGTCCTCGCACACCGCCACGCCCATGAGATGCGAGGCGACGCGGGCGGCCTTGCGGTCGTGGTTGCCGAGGACCCAGACGACCTCGATCCCGCGCTTCGGATGGGACAATCTGCGAATGTGCGACAGGAGTTCCCAGTGATCTGCATCCAGCCTGCCGAACTGCAGGTCGTGAAAGATGTCGCCGAGCAGGATCAGGCGGTGGAACCGCCAATGCGTCAGGATCTCTAGCAGAGGGCCCGCCCGGCTTGTCGGCAGACCCAAGTGGACGTCCGACACCAGCAGCGTGTCTGTGATCGCCGCGCCGGCGACGGGCGCCGTGGCGAGCCCGTCGCCCAAGGGTGAATCTGGCAAGCGCGTCTCTGGCGGCGTTGGGGCGGCATTCATGCTCGTCCGTAGCCTCCCGGTGTGCGCATTCCGTGACAAGCGCTGCACCTCCGCCCGTCCAGTCGCCGGCTCGGCGGCGGACGGGACGCCCGCGGCACCGTTCAAGGCGCGCCGCTCATGTTCGAACCAACGATGCCGTCAGGCCGCGAGCCTGGTGGCGAACTCGAAGCCGCGATGTCGCACGTATGCTCATGGCGGGACCGGTTACTTCAGCCACCGGAGGAACCTAAGTTCGCGCGTGCTGCTGAGATCGGCCAGGTCTCGCGTCTCGCCCGTCTGGGCGAAGCCATGCTTCTCGTAGAACGCGTGGCCGCGGGTGAATCGGCTGTCGCTCCACAGCTCGAGTGCTCGTGCATCCTGCGTCTGCGCAGCGGTGAGGGCGCGCTGCAGGAGCTGGACGGCGAGACCGCTGCCGCGGTGTTCGGCGGCGACGTAGACCTTGAGGATTTCGAGGGTAGCGTGCGGGTTGGGGCGGACGCCGAGCGAGCCGACGATCTGGTCATCGCGCGTCGCGACCCAAAGCACACCGGCCATGTGGGCGAAGTGGGAGGCGATGGCATCGAGTTCGGGCAGCTCGCGCGCCCGATCGAAGACGCAGCCGGGATACTCGGCGAAACACGCCGCAATCAGGGCGGCGAGCCGATCGCCGTCGCCGTTCGTCGCTTCACGGATGTTCGGTCGTGCTGGCGGCATCGAGCGTAGGTGTCGTGGAGACCTGCGAACTGGAAGTTACACAGGTTCCCGTCCTTCGCCAGCGCGCGGCCCGCAATCCGCGGTAGCCGGCGTGGGCTTGAGGCCCCGATCGAGCAACGTCTGCAGCCGGCTCATCTCGTGGCGATGCGTCAGCCGACAACGCTCCAGCTCCAGGCGGAGGGGAACGAGCGTGCGGACGTCGGTCGAAAGCCAGGCGGCGATACGACCAGGCAGCGACGACGACCACTCCGCGTCGCGATGGATCCCAGCACGGAGCAGGTTGCGCGCCGGCTTCAAAGCCGCCTCCGCGCCGTCGCGTCGTCGAGAATGGCCGCAAACCGTTCCGTCGCCTGTCGGATCTCGGTGATCACCGCCGTGTTCTGTCGCGTCCATTGGATGTTGTCCTGGATGGTTTCGCGATGCGCCTTGATCTCGGCGCACCAGGCGCGGAAGAGCGTCAGGCAGACCGTGCTCATGCCGACGACGGCAAGGAGAAGAAGGAGGACCACCGGGTCCTCGGTCTGGGCGAGGAGGCGTTCGAAAGCGCTGTCCATGGCGACCCGCACGTTGCCGCTTCAGTGCCCCGTTTATAGGATAATGAACCTAAATGATAGTCGATGGAGGTCGCAGTCCGCGCGAGCCGACGATGGGAAGCGGACGCGTGAGCCAGCACTCGCCAGACCCAATGCCCACGCTATCCGGGCCGCGGAATGAAGTCTCCTGGCTCGTAGGTTCCGTCCAGTACGCGCACAGGCCCATTGTAGACGACCTGAGCGCGCTTGAGCAGCAGCACACAGGGCGCCGCCCAATTGGATTGGCACCGTCTCACCGCAGTCTGTTCCATCTCCCATTCACGACAGCCGATGGAGATTGGATCCTGACAGAAAACGTAGTAAGCGCCTTGGCCGTCTTGCGTGACAGCGAACGCGCCGCCGGCGCTATTGACATGGAAATAATGACGTAAGAGGAAGGTTGGTTGGTCTCCAAGCATCAGCTCGGGACCGGGCTCGCCAACACTCGCACAGCCGCTGAAGACTATCAGTAACAATAGGCTGAAAGTAGTTTTCATAGCAATTCATCCATGTGGCGGAAGAAAGAATATACAACGACAGGACGACTGATATCTTATACTGCACTCGTGGGGTTTTCGCGCCAAGGCAGAGATTCGTCTCGCCGGGTCCCGCCGCCTCGTGCCAAGCCGGCGGTCCGTCCCTAGCGTTAGGGCGACGACGGGGTTGGTGGGCATTCGTCGAAGCTATCGGGGCGACGCGGGGCGGCGGCTCGCAGCGCTCTACAGATGAGTCTTGGCGGTCGCGGCCCCCGCGCTTGCGTTGGTAGCGGAAGATCGAGGCTCGCCGCCCGAGCACCTGGCGCGTTCTTCTCGGTCGAGACGTTGGCGGTCTTGCGGTGGCGGCCCGCTAGGGGCGCTGCTAGCTAACCACGCCCTGAGCCTTAGGCTTCCTTCGGCACCTGCTCGAGCGCGGCCTCGAGCTTGGCGTAGTTGGGCTGCATGTTGGTCGGAACGTTGCCGCGCCCGATCTCGACGGCGACCTGCGGCGCGTTGCCGTGCAGGAAGGCAACCAGCACGTCGCGGATGATCAGATAGAAGTGATGATCCTCGTCGATCGACGCTTTCACCTTGCTCGCCATTGGCGAGACGAGGCCGTATGAGAGAAAGATGCCGAGAAATGTCCCGGTGAGGGCCCCCGCGATCATCTTTCCGAGTATTTCGGGAGGTTGATCCACGGCGCTCATCGTCTTGATCACACCTAGCACGGCGGCGACAATACCGAGTGCGGGGAAAGCTTCACCGAGGGTGGCTAGAGCGTTCGCCGGTGCTTGTGCTTCGTGGTGGTGCTTCTCGAGTACCTTCTCCATCATGTCCTCGACTTGGTGTGGATTATCGAGGTTCATCGACATCATCCGCAGCGTGTCGCAGATGAAATCCATGGCGAAATGGTCTTTAAGAAGCTTCGGATAGCGCTTGAAGATCTCGCTGTCTTTTGGGTTTTCGATGTGAACCTCGAGTGCGATGATCCCTTTTGTCTTGATGATTCGGATCAGCGCGAACATCAGCGAGAGCATGTCGATGTAGTCACGGCTCCGCCACTTGCCGCCGACGAAGGCGCGCATGAATGCGCCAGCCGTGCTCTTGAGGACGGTGCCCGGATTAGCGACGAGGTAGGAGCCGACACCGGCGCCGCCGATCATCATCATCTCGAAGGGCAGCGCTTTGATGATGACACCGAACTTGCCGCCGGCGAGCACATAGCCGCCGAAGACCATGACCATGACGATGGTGATGCCGACGATCGTCAGCATGGGCGGGGGCGCTCCAACAGGCGGCGGACAACACCCCGGGATGGTCGCGGAAGACGGTTAACTTGCGGCTAATCGAGCCAACCTTGCAGGTCACGGCGAACGATCGTCTCGATCACGCGCATGCCGGCGTCGCCATCGTTCAGGCACGGGATGTAGGTGAAGTGCTCGCCGCCATTCTCCAGGAACTCCTCGCGGACCTCCTGATCGATTTCCTCCAGCGTCTCGACGCAGTCGGCGACGAAGGCGGGTGACACGACGGCGAGCCGCTTCACGCCTTCCTTGGCCAACCGCTCGACGGTTTCGTCCAGGTAGGGTTGCAGCCAAGGCTCCGGTCCGAACCTCGACTGGAAGCAGAGCATCAGCTTTTCCTTGGGCCAGCCAAGTCGCTCGCGCACCAGCCGGTTCGTCTTCGCGCAGTGACAATGGTAGGGATCGCCTGCCGTGTGATAGCGCTTCGGCAAGCCGTGGAACGACGTGATGACGACCTCAGGCTCCCAGTCCAGCGTCGCCAGATGCTCGCGGATGGAAGCGGCGATGGCGTCGACATACACCGGGTCGTCGTGCCAGGGACCGACGGTCCGCAGGGCCGGTTGCCAGCGCATGCCGAGGAATTTGCGGTACGCCTCGTCGTAAGCGGTCGCGGTCGTCGTCGCGCTGTATTGTGGGTACAGGGCTACGAGCAAGGTCCGCGTGCACCCCTCTTCGAAGAGTCGATCGAGCACATCCGGCACGCTCGGCTGGCCGTAGCGCATCGCCCAATCCACCACGACTTCTGGGTGAGGCCGGAAACGGGCGCCGAGATGCTCGGCTTGGCTGCGCGTTATCGTTCGCAGCGGGCTCTCGTCGCGGTCGCGGTTCCAGATCGACGCGTAAGCCGCGCCGCTGCGCTTCGGCCGGCTCGAAAGGATCATGCCCTGCAGGATCGGCTGCCAGAACCAGCTCGGATAGTCGATGACGCGCTTGTCGCTTAGGAACTGGCTTAGGTAGCGCCGCATCGGCCAGTATGAGGTGCCGTCCGGTGTGCCCAGATTGATCAGCAGGACAGCCGTCTTCTGCGTTTTCACCTTCGGATGATCATCTGGGAAGGCCACGCTGTAGGTCAGCCGTCCGGGCGCGTCAGGCATCGGTTGCATCGCCTCGTTGCGAAACTTATGGCAGACCTAGGCCTACGATCGCAACCGAACAAGGTTCGCGCAGCGGATGAAACTGCACTTCACGTCGGCTGAATTCGCCGACCGGCTGACGCGGACGTGCTCGGCGCTCTCGGCAGCCGGACTCGACGCCCTACTCATCTTCAAACCGGAGAGCCAATACTGGCTCACCGGCTACGACACGTTCGGTTATTGCTTCTTCCAGTGTCTCGTCTGCCGCGCGGACGGACGTATGGTCTTGCTCACCCGGTCTGCCGATCTACGGCAGGCGCAGCTGACCTCGGTCATCGATGACGTCACGGTGTGGCGGGACGGGGTCGACGCGCGGCCGGTCGACGAGCTTGCGACCCTTTGCGGCGGCCTTGGCTTAGGCGGTCGGCGCATCGGGGTCGAATGGGATACGGCCGCCCTTTCGGCGGCGTCGGGCGCGGCGCTACAGGCTGCCCTTGGAGACAGCGTCGAACTCGTGGACGCGTCCTTGCTGATCGCGCGTCTGCGCCTGCGCAAGAGCCCGGCGGAACTCGCCTACATCCGACGCGCCGCGACCCTCGCCGACCACGCGCTGCAGGCAGCACTCGGCGCGACCGGTCCAGGCGCCGACGAGGCCGAGATCAAGGCCCGCATGCTGGCCACACTGCACGCCGGCGACGGCGACGACATGGCGAACCCGCTGATCATTGGCAGCGGCCCCTATGCGCTTCTTTGCCGATCGCACAGTGGTCGACGACGTCTGGATAGCCCCGATCAGCTCACCCTCGAGTGGGCGGGCGTCTACCGGCACTATCATGCGGCGCAGATGCGGACCGTTTGCGTCGGCGGCGCGACGGTGCGGCACCGCCAGCTGTTCGCCGCCGCCCTTGAGGCGCTGCTTGCCTGCGAGGCCCGCCTCCGAGCGGGATCAACCGTCGGCGAGGTGTACGCGGCGCATGCCGATGTGCTCGACCGGCTGGGCCTCGGTGCGCATCGGCTCAACGCTTGCGGCTATGCGCTGGGCGCCGTCTATCCGCCGTCGTGGATGGACTGGCCGATGTTCTACGCGGGCAACCCGGTCGTCCTGGAGCCCGACATGGTCTTCTTCCTGCACATGATCTTGATGGACAGCGAGACGGGCACGGCGATGACCCTCGGCAGGACGTCTTTGGTCACCCCGGGTGACCCCGAGGCCCTGGGCGGTGGCGCGTTGCAGCTGCTTGAAAGATGAGCGAGGCGCCGGCGGTCCGGTTCGCGTTGCGCGAGAGAAGTGCTGTTGCTAGCTTCCGGCCGTCGCTGATCCGGAGCCCTCGGCCATGAAGCTGCTCGCCGGCAACAGCAATCGTCCCCTCGCTGAGGCGATCGCCGCTTATCTCTGCGCCAACCTGACCGAAGCGACTGTGCAGCGCTTCAACGACATGGAGGTGTGGGTCGAAATCCAGGAGAACGTGCGTGGCGAGGACGTCTTCGTCATCCAGTCGACCTCCTATCCCGCCAACGACAATCTCATGGAGCTGCTCGTCTGCCTGGACGCGTTGAAGCGCGCGTCGGCCAAGCGGATTACTGCCGTCATTCCCTATTTCGGCTACGCGCGGCAGGACCGTAAGCCAGGGCCGCGGACGCCGATCTCGGCGAAGCTCTGCGCCAACATTATCACCGCCGCGGGCGCGTCGCGCGTGCTGACGATGGACTTGCACGCCGGCCAGATTCAAGGGTTCTTTGACATTCCCGTCGACAATCTCTACGCCGCGCCCCTGTTTGCGCCGGACATCGAGAACAATCTCGGTACTGAGGAGCTGGTCATCGTATCGCCCGACGTCGGCGGCGTGGCACGAGCGCGGGCGCTCGCCAAGCGCCTTGACGTGCCTTTGGCCATCGTCGACAAGCGGCGCGAACGGGCTGGTGTGTCCGAGGTCATGAACGTGATCGGCGACGTGGAAGGTCGGCGCTGCGTTCTGTTCGACGACATCATCGACAGCGGTGGCACGCTGTGCAACGCGGCCAACGCGTTGCTGGCCGCCAACGCGACGGCGGTTTATGCCTATGTTACGCACGGGGTTCTGTCCGCCGGCGCCGTAGCCAGGGTTGCCGCCAGCTCACTCGAACAGCTCATCGTCACCGACAGCATCCGAGCTACGGAGGGCGTTCGTGTGACGGAGAAGATCCGGCTCTTGTCGATTGCCCAGCTGATGGGCGAGGCGATCAGCCGGATCTCGAGCGA
>CAYUKE010000108.1:5610-9550 GCA_964445185.1 uncultured Geminicoccaceae bacterium | reverse complement strand
GAGGAGGTGCGTACCCAGCTCCATGACATCGAGGGTCGCCTTCCGGACGTCCTGGTCGCGGCCATTGGCGGCGGCTCGAACGCGATGGGCCTCTTCCACACGTTCCTGGACGATCCGGACGTCCGCCTGATCGGCGTCGAGGCCGGCGGCGACGGCGTCGAGACGGGCCGCCACGCTGCCGCGCTCAACGCCGGCTCGCCCGGCGTGCTGCACGGCTCGAAGTCGTTCCTGCTGCAAGATGCCGACGGCCAGGTCATCGAGCCCCATTCGATCTCCGCGGGCCTCGACTATCCGGGGGTCGGCCCAGAGCATGCGTGGCTGCGGGATCAGGGACGTCTGGAGGTCGCCGCCGTCACCGACAGGGAAGCGCTCGATGCGTTCGAGCGCTGCGCGCGGCTTGAGGGCATTCTGCCGGCGCTGGAGCCCGCCCACGCGCTCGCCCACGTGGGGCGGCTGGCGCCGGCCCTGAGCCGTGACAGCATCATCGTGCTCAACCTCTGCGGCCGCGGTGACAAGGATATCTTCACCGTCGCCCGCACACGGGGGGTGGCGCTTTGAGCGATCGCCTCGAGCGCCGCTTCGAAGAGCTGGCGACGGCCGGGCGTTCCGGGCTCGTCACCTTCGTCACCGCGGGCGACCCCGACATCGAGACCTCGGCACGGCTGCTGAGCGACCTACCCGGCGCCGGCGCCGACGTCATCGAGCTCGGCATGCCGTTCTCCGATCCCATGGCCGACGGTCCCGCCATTCAGGCGGCAAGCGTTCGCGCGCTCGCCTCCGGCATGACGCTGGCCAAGACGATCGATCTGGTGCGCAGCTTCCGCTGCACGGATGACACAACGCCCCTCGTGCTGATGGGGTACTTCAATCCAATCCTGGCCTACGGAACTGCAAGGTTCCTCGTGGATGCGGCGGGTGCGGGCGTCGACGGCCTCATCGTCGTCGACCTGCCGGCTGAGGAGGATGCGGAGCTTTGCCTGCCGGCGCGAGCCCAGGGGATACACTTCATCCGTCTCGCTACGCCGACGACAGACAGGGCACGGCTACCGGTGGTCCTCGCAAACAGCTCGGGCTTTCTTTACTACGTGTCGATCACAGGGATCACCGGGGCGGCCGCGCCGGTCGCCGACACGGTTGGTGCCGCCGTGGCTCGGATCCGTGCCCACACGAAGCTCCCGATCGCCGTTGGCTTCGGCATCCGAGAGCCCCAACAAGCCGCTTCGATCGCGAGGATCGCCGACGCGGTCGTCGTCGGCAGTGCCCTGGTGGACCTCGTCGCGCAGCACCGAGCCGATGGCGCCACGGCCGTCGTCAGCGCGGTGACCGAGGCGACCGCAGCGCTTGCCGCCGCCGTCCGCATGGCGCGCGTCTGAGCGAGCACCGATGAACTGGCTCACCGACTATGTTCGCCCGCGTCTGCGCGCGCTTGTCAAGCGCGACGAACCGGACGTGCCGGAGAACCTCTGGGCGCGGTGCCCCGGCTGCGAGCGCATGATCTTCCGTCGCGATCTCGCGACGCACCGTGGCGTGTGCCCGATGTGCGGCTATCACCTACGGGTCACGCCGGAAGCCCGACTAGAGGAGCTTCTCGACGAGGGCTTCACGACCATCGAGCTACCCAAGGTGCCTCCGGACCCGCTGAGGTTCAGGGACAAGCGGCGCTACGACGAGCGCCTCAAAGAGGCCCAGGCGAAGAGTGGCCGCGGCGATGCCGTATTGGTCGCGCATGGTCGCATCGACGGCCTCGCCGTTGTGGTCGCCGTGCTGGACTTCGGCTTCATGGGCGGATCGATGGGCACCGCCGTCGGCGCCGCGCTCGTCGCCGCGGCCGACCTCGCCCGCCTCCAAGATGCGAGCCTTGTCGTCGTCACCGCCTCCGGCGGCGCCCGGATGCAGGAGGGATCCCTCTCGCTGATGCAGATGGCGCGAACCACAGCCGCCATCGCCGATCTCAAGGAGGCGGGCCTCCCCTACATCGTCGTGCTGACCGATCCGACGACCGGCGGCGTGACCGCTTCGTTCGCCATGCTCGGCGACATCGCCATCGCCGAGCCTGGTGCCGTGATCGGCTTCGCCGGCGCGCGGGTGATCCAGGAGACCATCCGCGAGACTCTGCCCGAAGGGTTCCAGCGTGCGGAGTACCTGCTGGCACACGGCATGATCGATATGATCGTGCATCGCTTCGAGCTGAGAGCAACGCTCGCCCGCGTCATCGGATTGCTGCGGCCGCGACCAACACCGGCCACCACACCCGCCGCGGCCGCTGACCACGACATTGAACTCGTCGTTCTCGATGACCACGGCCGCTGATCCGATCCTCGACCGGCTGAGCCGCTTGTATCCGAGGTCTATCGACCTCTCGCTCGGTCGCGTGCGACGACTGCTCGACCAGCTTGGAAACCCGGAGCAGCGGCTGCCGCCGGTCGTCCACATCGCGGGCACCAACGGCAAAGGGTCCACGCTCGCGATGCTCTCGGCCATGTTCGAAGCCGACGGCAAGCGCGCGCACCGCTACATCTCGCCGCATCTCGTGCGCTTCAACGAGCGAATCCTGCTCAACGGCGTGCCCATTGCGGATGCCGATCTCAAGCCGCTCCTTCTCGAGGTCGAGGCCGCGAATGGGGACGCACCCATCACGTTCTGGGAGGTGACCACGGCGGCGGCGTTTCTCGCCTTCGCGCAAGTGCCCAGCGACGTGCTCCTGCTGGAGACGGGCCTCGGTGGTCGCCTCGACGCAACCAACGTCGTCGCCCGACCGGCGCTCACCCTGCTCTCACGCATCGGCTTCGACCACGAGGCGTATCTCGGTCGAACCCTGACCTCCATAGCGCGCGAGAAGTGCGGCATCCTGCGGCCCGGCGTTCCCGCACTCACTGCCCGACAGCGGCCGCCTGCCGCCCTTACCATTCGCCAGTGGGCGACGCGCATCGGCGCAGACCTCGTTCGCGCCGGCGATGCCTTTGGCATCAGCAGCAACGGCGCTGATCTTGTCTTTCGAGACGCCTCGGGCACGATCCCGCTCCCGCAACCGAGCCTGCCGGGGGCCCACCAGATCGAGAATGCCGAGCTTGCCGTGGCGGCGGCTCGGCGGCTCGATCACTTGCTTCGCCCCTCGCCGAAGGCGATAGCCTCCGGTCTGCGCAACACCGCATGGCCGGCGCGACTGCAGCGCATCGAGGAGGGTGCGCTGCTCCAATCGCTGCGGTCCGACGACGAACTCTGGATCGACGGCAGCCACAATCTCGATGGTGGCGCGGCCGCCGCGGCGTACTTCGCCTCGCTGCCGCCACGGCCGCTTCGCGCGGTGATCGGTATGCTCGCGACGAAGGATGTGCGCGGCTACGTGGCATTCCTGGCTCCACTATTGGAGCGCGTGGTAGCCGTGCCCGTGCCTGGGTCTGCCGCCGGTCACGCACCGGAAGACGTCGCGGCGGCCGTCGCTGCGCTCGGCGTCGCCGCCTCGACGGCAGCGGACCTGCGCTCCGGGCTTGCCGAACTCGCTACTGGCCCGACCGCCCGCATCGCGGTGCTCGGCTCGCTGTACCTGGCGGGCGCCGCGCTCGCTGACAACGCCGGTCCTTAACGCGCTGTTGAACCGCCCCGAACAAGCTGATCATCTCCGGCGTTCGCGCCCGAACCTTGACCTGAGGTCTTGCGAGATGACCACCGCCGACGACAAGACCGACCTCGACGCGCAGATCGCGCTGATGTCCGCGTCGATCTCACGGACGCTAACCGAGGTGGCGACGATCCGACATCCGATGATGGACGACGACCGCGTCCTGGCCGCGGTCGACGAACTGGACGCCATCGTCGCCGCGACAGAGATCGCCACCGACCAGATCCTAGAGGCGACGGAACGGCTGGACGCGGTGCGCGGACCACTGAAGGCCGGCACCATCGATGCGTGGACGAGGCGCACCCCCTCCACCGCTATCCC
>CAYUKE010000108.1:0-5600 GCA_964445185.1 uncultured Geminicoccaceae bacterium | reverse complement strand
GAAGGCCGTCACCATCGATGCCGAAGCGCTCGACGCCGCGCTCGGCGCAGCGACCACGGAAATCTACGAGGCGTCCAACTTCCAGGACATCACGGGCCAACGGATCGCCAAGGTGATGGCGCTGCTGCGCGACATCGACCTCCGCGTCATGGCGATGATTCAGCATCTGGGCGGCGAGCCCGCGCTTGCCACCGTGCCACCACCGGAGCAGGCGGAGGGCGATGCAGCGCTCGTCAATGGCCCGCAGGAGGCCGAGCACGCGCTTCAGCAGAACGCGATCGACAGCCTGTTCGACTGACCACGCAAGCGTCAGTCGTCGGCCGGGTGACGACGCATATAGAGATCGCGGTGAACGTCGACGCCCAGTGCGAGGCCGCACCCGACCAGCACCGTCATCATTGCCGTGCCGCCGTAGGAGACGAGCGGTAGCGGCACGCCAACGACCGGGATCAGACCGGTGACCATGGCCACGTTGATCGCCGCGTAGAGGAAGAACGTCACCGAGACGCCAGCCGCCAGCAGCCTGCCGAAATGCGAGCGCGTCCGGAAAGCGAAGGCAAGCCCCAAGAGGAACACCGCCAGATAGAGCCCGAGGACCACAAGCCCGCCGATGAGACCCTGCTCCTCGGCGAGCATCGTGAAGACGAAATCCGTGTGCTTCTCCGGCAAGAAACTGAGCTGCGCCTGGGAGCCTTGAAGATAGCCCTTGCCCCACAGGCCACCGGACCCGAGCGCGATCTTCGATTGAATGATGTGGTAGCCGGAGCCGAGTGGATCCGCCTCGGGATTCAGGAAAGTCAAGACACGCTGGCGCTGGTAGTCGTGGAGTTGCTGCCAGAGCACCGGCAACGCGGCTGCCGCGCCGCCAAAGGCGAGCGCGAACTTCCACCAGCGCACGCCCGCAAGGAACAAGAGTATGCCGCCGCCCGCGAGCAGCATTGTCGCCGTGCCGAGATCGGGCTGCTTGAGGACCAAGACCGCCGGCAGGGCGATCAACAGCAGCGGCGGCACCAGCAGCAGCGGTCGGCCGACCTGCGCCAGGCTGACACCGTGGAAGTACCGCGCAAGCGCCAGCACCAGCGCGATCTTCATCACCTCGGATGGCTGCAGCTGGACAAAGCCGAGGTCGATCCAGCGCTGCGCGCCCTTGGATAGCGAGCCGACGACCTCGACCGTAAGCAGCGAGACAAGCGACAGCGCGTAGATCGCGTAGGCCCAGCGATACCAAAACCGGGGGTCAATCATCGCGACGGCAAGCATCACCGCGAGGCCGAACGCGAGGCGGACCGCGTGGCGCCACGCCCACGGCTCGTGATCGCCGCCGGCAGCGGAATAGAGCATCGCGTAGCCGACGAGCCCGATGAGGATCACCAGCGCGACGTAGCTCCAGCTGACCCGCTGGAGCTTGTCGGGCAGGTGCAGACGGTCGTCGGTGAACTCAGCTCGCATCAGTGGGCACCAGCGGGCGCGGGTGCGCCAGCTCGAGCGACCGCCGCGACGGATCGAGATCGAGCGCTTTCTGCATCAGGTCACGGGCGATCGGCGCTGCCGCGGCGCTGCCGCTACCGCCGTGCTCGACCACGACGCTCACGGCGTAGCGTGGCGCAAGGTAGGGCGCGTAAGCGACGAAGAGGGCGTGATGCCGGTCGCGCCAAGGCCGGTCCTTGCGCTTGTGGAGGCCTGCGGCACGCTCCGCTCGCGTGATTCGCTTGACCTGCGAGGTACCGGTCTTGCCGGCCATCTGGTCGGTCTCACTGAGCAGTTTCTGTGCCCGCGCCGTGCCGCGCTTGCCGTTCACGACCTCGAACATGCCGAGCCGCGCGAGTTCGAGCGACGTTGGCGAAACACCGATCGAGGGCGGCGGGGCGGGCGAACGGGCGCGGCCCAGCGGCTCGTGCACGAGCCAAGGCTCGACCGCGAAGCCGCCATTGGCGATGCGCGCCGTCATCACCGCGAGCTGCAGCGGCGTCGTCGAGACGTAGCCTTGACCGATGGCGCAGACGACGCTCTCACCCGGCTGCCATGGCTCGCCGATCGTCGCTTCCTTCCAGGCACGCGTCGGGATCAGGCCAGGCTGCTCGTTCGGTAGGTCGAGGCCGGTCGGCGCGCCGAGGCCAAAGCGCCGACACATCGCCGCCAGCTTGTCGATACCGACGCGCTTGCCGAGCTCGTAGAAATAGACGTCGCAGGACTGTGCCAATGCTTGGACGACGGACAACGCCCCGTGACCGCCGCTGCGCCAGCAGTGAAAGCGGGCCCGCCCCATCGACAAGTGACCCGGGCAATAGAAGTTGGTGCTGCCATCGACGATACCCATCTCGAGGGCGGCGAGCGCGGTCATCATCTTGAATGTCGAGCCGGGCGGGTATTGTCCGCCGATCGCCTTATTGACCAGCGGGGCACGCGGATCATCACGCCATTCGTTCCACTGCGCGTGGCTGACGCCGTTGACGAAGGCGTCGGGCGTGAAGCTCGGCACCGAAACCATAGCGAGGATGGCCCCGGTGTTGACGTCGAGGATGACCGCGCTGGCGCTCAGCTCCGAGGCCAGGCGACGGTGTGCGTAGCGCTGGAGCTCGCGGTCGATGGTCAGCGCCGCGTCCTGGCCGCGCGCGCCCGGGCGGCGGCGGATTTCACGGATCTCGCGGCCCATCGCGTTGACCTCGACCTGCAGCAGGCCGGCCCGACCGCGCAAGGCGTCGTCGTAGCTCCGCTCGACCCCGTTCTTGCCGATCCGCAGATCAGGCACGCGCAGCAGCGCGTCGGTGCTGCCGGTCAGCTCTGCCTCGCTGACCGGCCCGACATAGCCGAGCACATGCGCGAACTCGCGACCGTGCTCGTAACGCCGGACGAGGCCCGCATCGAGAACGATACCCGGCAGGTCCGGAGCGTTGACCGCCACGGCCGCAACCTCGTCCCAGGTCAAGTCGTCGCGGACCGTGACCGGTACGAAGGCCGCCCGGCTGCGGCTCTGGGCAACGACCTCGGCGAGCCGCTCATCGGAGATCGTAATCAGATTCTTGAGCTGGCGGAGCACCGCCTCGACGTCGCGCGCCTGCTCGCGCACCACCCAGACCCGGTAGACCGGAACGTTGATGGCGAGCGGGTGCCCGGCGCGATCTAGGATTCGTCCCCGTGCCGGCGAGAGTAGTCGTTGGGAAACGCGGTTCTCCTCGGCCTGCAGCGCGAAGCGCGGCGCGTCGACCACCTGGAGCTGGTGGAGCCGCGCGGCTAGCACGGAGAAGGCCGCGACCTTGACGCCCCCTAGAAGGAGGAGGCGACGCGCGAAGACGCGCGTGCGTTCCGCTTCAGGATTCTGCATGGGCCGTCGTCCGCACCAGCTCGTGCAGGCGCACAAGGAACCAACTCAACGTCGGGTAGAGCGCGATCGTCAGCACGCACTGGATGAGCAGCGGCGACGGGTCGACGACGACGCCGAGGATCGCCGCCATGACCAAGTAGCGGATGAGCTCCACGCCTGGCGCCCACAGCAGGAACAACGCCCAGATCACCGTGAACGATTTGGCGCGAAAGAAGCGATGCCCGGCGACCAGCATCGACCGACCAACGACGAGGGCGAACGACGTTCCGCCAAGGGGCAGCCCGCTGAGGAGATCGTAGACCAAACCGACCACAAAGACGGGCACGTTGCCCATCAGATCGGGGCGATAAACGCACCAGAAGTAGACAGCGACGAGGGTGAAGAAGGGCGCAACTCCACCGCCTCCCGGCGCCGGCCGCGGCGCCAGGTCGACGAACACCACGAGCATGGTGAACACCAGGGGCAGCGACTCGCGCACATACGCGGCGAGCACGGGTGCGGAGGGGATCAAGCCGACCTCACCGCCCGCCCGGAGCGGTCGCCGATGGATCCTGGGGCGCGGCCGCCTGGACGAGGCGCACCTGCTGTAGGTCCTCCCAGTCGACGCCCGGCAGGACCCGCCAAGTCCCGTCGCCGGTGTCCACCACCCGACCGACGGGCAGGCCCACGGGGAGGACGCCGGCGGCACCGGACGTGACGACGCGATCGCCGACCGCCACCTGCGGCGTCAACGGCAGGAAATCCAGGCGTGGCCGCGGGCCGTTGTCGCCGGTGAGAATCGCCGGGTCGCGCGATGGCAGCACCAGAACGGGCAGACGCGAGTTCAAGTCCGTGATGAGAAGCAGGCGCGAGCTGGCGCCAGCCGTGTCGATGACACGGCCGGCAACGCCCCCCACGCCAAGAGCTGCCATACCGTCGGCGACGCCGTGGCGGACACCGCCGTCGAGCAGGCGGGTGTGCACGAAGGGCGAGCGGCTGTCGGCCACCACGCGAGCGGTGCTGGTGATCGGCACCGGTTGTTGTCGCTGCGCATGCAGGACGTCGCGGAGCGACGCATTCTCCACCTCCAGCCGCGTCGCCTCGGCCCGCCATGCGAGAAGGCGGTCGACCTGCGCCCGGAGGCGCCGATTCTCCTCGGCAAGCGCGAACTGCTCGCCAACCCAGTCCAAGCTGTCGTGAAAGGCCGCCGCCGGTTGCGCCGCCAGCGTCATCACAGGTAGGAGCGTGTCGCGAAGCCCGTGGCTCAGGCGATCGAATAGGCCCATGTCCGTTCGGCCCATGACCAGCAGCAAAAGGGCGAGGCCAACCAAGCCACCGAAGCCGATGCGTTCCGCCCAGGACCGTGGCGGCATCACGTGCGCGGTGAAGGATGCACGACGCAGACGGATCACCGAACTCCCCGTCGAACGCGGCCGACCAATGCCCAGCCACGACACTCAATGTGCCGCGCCGTGGTTAACGACCCATCAACGGCCATGCGCTGCCAACAACAATTTCTTAATACGCCGTGTGAAGGACGTGACGCAAGGTCTTCATTTCCTCCAAGCAACGCCCTGTACCGAGTGCAACGCAGGTGAGCGGCTCCTCGGCCAGGCTCACCGGCAGACCCGTCGCGTGCCGCAGGACGAAGTCCAGATTGCCGAGCAGCGAGCCGCCACCGGTCAAGACAATGCCCTTGTCGACGATGTCGGCGGATAGCTCCGGCGCCGTGTGCTCGAGGGCAACCTTTACCGCCTCGACGATCTGGCTCACCGGCTCCGCCAAGCTTTCGGCGATCTGGCGTTGCGAGATGACGATTTCCTTAGGGACGCCGTTCATCAGATCGCGGCCCTTGATCTCGACCACGTCGCCGTTGCCGTCCTCGGGCAAACAGGCCGAACCGATCAGCTTCTTGATGTTCTCGGCCGTGGCCTCACCGATCAGTAGGTTATGATGCCGGCGGATGTATTGGATGATCGCTTCATCCATCTTGTTGCCGCCAACGCGGATCGAGCGCGCGTAGACGATGCCGCCGAGCGAGAGCACGGCGACCTCGGTCGTGCCGCCGCCGATGTCGACGACCATCGAACCGGTCGGCTCCGTCACCGGCAGGCCAGCCCCGATCGCCGCCGCCATTGGCTCCTCAATGAGAAATACTCGGCGCGCACCCGCGCTCTCGGCACTTTCCTGGATGGCGCGCCGCTCAACTGCGGTCGAGCCCGAAGGCACGCAAATGATGACCCGCGGGCTCGCGAAGCTTCGCCGGTGGTGCACCTTGCGGATGAAGTGCTTGATCATC
>CAYUKE010000107.1:0-9556 GCA_964445185.1 uncultured Geminicoccaceae bacterium | reverse complement strand
CCAGTTCAACCCGGCCCCAACCCGGGGGAAAGGTCAGCCTTCGGCAAGCTCAAACCCCGGCTCCGCAACGCCGCACCAAGCGGCGCCAACGCCGAGCTCAGCGCTCGAACAAGGTTGCCGACGTCGGGTCGACCAGCTCCTGCTCGAGCAGCCAAGGCAGAACGTCCTCGGGCGCGATCGCCGGTGACATGAAGAAGCCCTGGTACTCGTGACAACGCTGCTCCTTCAAGAACACCAGCTGCTCGCGCGTCTCAACGCCCTCCGCCAGAAGCTCCATACCCACCGCGTTCGCCATGTCGACGATCGCTCGGAAGACGTGGCGATCGCTGGCGTTACGGTGCGCATCCTGGAGGAATGATCGATCGATCTTCAGCCGATCCGCCGGCAAGCGCTTCAGATAGCTGAGGCTCGAGTAGCCTGTGCCGAAGTCGTCAATGGCGATGAGGACGCCGGCGCCGCGCAAGCCCTCGAGCTTGATCACCGTCTCGTCGAGATCACCGACCGCGGCACTCTCGGTGATCTCTATCTCAAGCTTACCAGCGAGGACTTTCTCGTCCTGGACCAATTGCAGGATGGAAGAGACGAAGTCCTCTTGTTGCACGCTTAGCGCTGTGATGTTGACAGCCACGCGCAGGCTTCCCAGGCCTTGTTTCGCCCAGCGACGCCACTGCTGGCACGCGGTCTTGAGGACCCAGCGGTCGAGCTGCACGATAAGGCCGCTGGCTTCGGCGATCGGAATGAACGTGGCGGGCGAGACAGAGCCGAGGCGCGGATGGTGCCACCGCAAGAGCGCCTCGACGCCGACGATCCGGCCGGACGCGATGTCCACCTGGGGCTGGTAGTAGACAGACAACCCATCGATGGCGATCGCTTGGCGCAGCTCATGCTCGATCTCGAGCCTTTGCTTCGCGGCCGTATCCATCATCGGCTCAAAGAACCGCGTGCTCGCGCGACCGTGCTCCTTCGCCCAGTACATGGCGCGATCGGCGTTCTGCACCAAGGTTTCCGGCTCGGTGCCATGGTCGGGGTAAACGGCGATGCCGATGCTAGCACCGACCAGCACCTGCTGCTCGCCGAGATGGAAGGGCGCGCAGAGCGACTCCATCAAGCGGTCGGCGATGCGAGCGGCTTGCGAGTTCGACTGCAGCCCCCGGGTCATGATCGTGAACTCGTCGCCACCGAGCCGGGCGAGCAGTTGGTTCCGTTCCGCGCCGCCAAGCGTGTCGTTGGACCGAAGGACCGCGCTGAGGCGGTCGGCGACCGCCCGCAGCAGCCGGTCGCCAACGTCGTGACCATAGCTGTCGTTGATGATCTTGAACTGATCCAGGTCGACGAAGAACACGGCGAGCTTGCTGTTCGCTTGCTGCGCTTCGATCACCGCCCGCGCAAGCTCTTGCTTGAACTGTACGCGATTGGGCAGGTCAGTGACGCTATCAAAGTAGGCAAGCTTCCTCATCCGTAGATCTTGCGCAAGACATACGGTGGATTTCTGATCATCCATGCTTGAAGCGGAAAGAAGTATGGGTATATGACCATCACTCTTGGTGATGAGGCGCGTTTCTAGTGGCGAATTCGCCCGCATCGAGGCGACGAAGTCGCACTCGGGGTCGTTTTCGCTCGATACGAGCTTGTCGAGCTTGGTCAGGCGGAGGCCTTGCTCGGTCGAGCCGCACAGCCGCGTCGCCGCTTTGTTGGCCAGGGTGATCCGGCCGTGCTCGTCGACGACCAGCAGCGCCTCGGACATCGATTGGATGATGTGGTTGACGTGGTCGCGCGAGACGGTTGAGCGTTGCAAACGTAGCAGCATGCGGTTGAAACCGATGGCCAGCTGCTGGATTTCGTCGTTGCTCCGGATGATCTCGCGACGCGAGAAGTCGCCGCTGGACGCCATGGTCGTCATGTCGATCAGCGCCTTCAGCGAGCGGCGCGTGCGACCCAGCAGCAGGACGTTGGCGAGCAGGCTGATGCCGATCACGATCACCGTGATGATCGCGTTCTGCGAGCGCAGCTGCGCAAGCTGGCTGTGCATGTGGTCGAGGGAGAGGTCGATCCGGACGGCGCCCAGCGCATCGCCGCCTAGGTACACGGGCGCTGCCGCCTCGACGTGGTCGGCGACGATACGGACGACCGGCGTGCGTCGCACGCGCACCTCGGCGACCAGCGGGTCCTCGCGAAGGGTGAACAAGGCGCCGCCGGCACCGCCGTCGCTCAAGAGGAGGTCGGACGCATCGACGACCCAAGCCCCCTCGACACCGCCGAGCAGGCGAACGTCCTGCAGCCCGACGGTCAGGTCCTCGAGCCGGTAGTCGGCCAGTTGCACGCCGGCGAGGCGGGCTTGGGCCCGGGCGAGCGCCATCGCTCGGTTCTGTACCTCCTCGCGAATGTGCCCGGCGACGAGGAGGTCGGTTCCGACGCCGAGGCAGATGGCGAAGCCGACGATGCCGATGGTCTGGAACACCGCCATGCGGCGGGTCAGACCGTAGGTCGCACCGCGCCACCAGCGGCGGCTTTGGCGTCTCAGGGCTGCAGGCGAGCGAAGTCGTCGGCGTGGCATCGGCCCGCCTCCTAGGGGTGCGGGGGTCAGGACGCGGGCTCGGTCACTTCCTCGAGCATGTCCAGCATGGACCAGATCCGCGCGAAGGCAGCATCGCCGCCGTTCGGGAACTCGTCGAACTTGGCCGTCTGGTCGAGGACCTCGAGAACCGCCGCGCCGTCGGTGGTTTCGTGCATCGTGGTGAGGATCTGCTGGAGACCAGCGGTTAGCGTCGGGTCGAGATCGGCACGTCGAGCGAGAACCTGTCGCGGCATCCGATCGGTCTCGGCGATCACCCGAAGCTGATCGCGGACGCCGCGGAGTTCCGGCGCTTGCAGGGCGTCGTTCTTCATGACGCCGGCGCTGACGCGTCCGGTCATCACCCACCCGAGGGTCGTCTGATCGCCGTGCGAGAACGTGTAGCCGATGCGATCGCCCGGGGCCGGGTCGGTGGGGGCATTGAGCTGCATCATCGGCAGACCGGCGCGGGCGATGTGCGCGCGCGGCATGAAGAAGCCCGGCGTGGATTCGCGCTTCTTGAACGCGACGACATGGCCCAGCAGGTCATCGAGGCGCGTGAACGGGCTGTCCGCACGAACGTAGAGGATCGTGCTGTACTCGGAGACGCCCTCTTTCCAGCTGCGGAGGAACGGTTGCGCGTTCGCGAAACGGGCGACCATCGCGGTCAGCACCGGGCTGTCCAGATAGAGATCGATCTCGCCCCGATCGAACGCGGCGCCGATGTCGGTGATCGAGGTCTCGACGACGAGACGGACCTCGTCCACGCCATAGGCAGCGAGCCTCGCTTCGAGGTAGTCCTGCAGCGGGCGGAAGATCGCCTGCTCCGCCTGAACGTCCTCTTCGACGCTGCCAAGCGTCAGCGTCTCAGCCGCGGCGCTGGCGGCGCTCAGGCTCAGGAGCACTGCGGCCGTCGCTACTGCTGCGGTTCTTCTGAAACGGGTCGGCAGTCCAGACGGCACCATGAGTAAGCCCTTTCGTGGCAGGATGCCATTTCGAGAAAGCAGGCCAATCAAACTTGGCAGTCGAAAGTCACTGAATATTTTGGGGTGTGCATGTTTCGAAAAAGTTAACTGAGTGGGCTCAGCATCAGTCTGCATTTTATTAGTGTTCTTTTGGCGTGTCAGAGGGCGCGCGCGGAGCGAACCGGCGAGAGTGGCGCCGAAACGACCTGCAGACGTGAAGCTATCGTCAGAGCAGCGGCATCACGCCGGCATGAGCGCAGGCTGTCGTGGCGGCGCTTCTGTATCCGCCGCCGGGTCAGTCGGAGAGCGTGAGCTGATCGACATGCCCGCGGCGACGGCGCGCAAGGCGTGCTCGGCCGCTCGTTCGACCAGACGCGTGGCGTCGTCCAGGCAGGCGGAGAGTGTCGCCGGCCCCTCGGTGATACTGAAGAACGCGGTCATGCCGTGGTCCAGTACCGTGTCGGCCAATGGGTCGACGCTGCCGGCGAGGCAGATGCACGGCACGCCCCGCCTGGCCGCGCGCCGCGCGACCTCGGCGGGTGCCTTGCCTCGCGGGGTCTGCTGGTCGAGCCGGCCTTCGGCCGTGACGACCAGATCGGCCAGGTCGAGCTTCGAATCGACGTCGAGGTAGCGCAGCACAACCTGGTAGCGGGGGCGCAGCGTTGCCCCGACCAGCGCCGCCAAACCCGTGCCCAGCCCACCGGACGCGCCACCTCCGGGCGCGTCCCGCATGTCGATGCCGGTGGCATCAAGGACGGTGGCCGCATAGTGCTCGAGAGCGGCCTCTAGCGCTGCGACCATTTCGGGCGTCGCGCCCTTCTGCGGGCCGAACACGCGCGCGACCCCGCGCGGACCTGTCAGCACGTTGTACCAGTTCACAGCGACCTCGATCGGCGTGTCTGCCAGGCGTGCATCACGCTCGGTGAAGTCGATCCGCGCGAGTTTCACCAGCTCGCCGCCGCCGCGGCCGATGTCGGCGCCGGTCGCGTCAAGCAACCGCACACCCAGCGCTTGCGCCATGCCGGCACCGCCGTCGTTGATGCCCGAATCGCCGCAGCCGACGATGATCTCCTCGGCACCGGCGTCGAGCGCCGCCGCGATGAGCTCACCCACGCCGTAGCTGGTGGTAACGCTCGGATCGCGCAGGTCACGCGGAACCAGCCTCAGACCGGCAGCAGCAGCCATCTCCAGCACCGCGATGCGCTTCGACTGGCTTCCCAGGAAACCGAACGCGGCCTCGACCGGCTGACCCATCGGCCCGGTCACGTGCACCGGGATCTTCGTCCCGCCGGTGGCGTTGACCAGGGCGTCGGTGAAGCCCTCGCCGCCGTCGACCATGGGGATCGAGAGGAAGTTGGCATGTGGCAGGGCCCGGCGGCCGCCGCGGACGATGGCGCCGATGGTCTCCTCGATTCCAAGACTTTCCTTGAAGCCCGATGGCGCGACCAGGACCGTCATCCGATCCCGCTCCGTTCGCCGCGGCGTCCGGGGCGACGCCGACCGCGCCATCTCAGTTGGCCCCCAGCAACGAGGGCCAGACCAGCAGCGCGAACACCAAGGTCAGGACGAAATGCACCGGCAGGAGCAGCAGGCCGGTGCGCACCAGCGCCTTACGCGAGAAGTCCTCGGGGCTTGAGCCGGCGAAGATCATCAGGGCTTTCGAGCCCACCGGTGTGAGGATGCAGAAGCCGGTCGCCGAAGCGATGGTGAGGGCGATGATGATCGGATCGATGCCGGCAGCGCTGCCGATGGCGAGCCCTGGCGGCAGCAGCAGGGCGGCACGCGCCGACCGTGACGTGACGGCCAGGTGGGAGAGCATGGCGGTCAGGGTGAGGGCGGCGACGATGAGTGGCGCCGTCATCGGGCCCTCGCGGCCGGCAAGGGCTGCAGCTTGCGCCACGCCGGCCGCGACGAGCGGGTTCTGGGCCATGACGTCGCTGATGTAGGTCGCCGCGGTCAGCAGGATGATCAGGGACCAATCGACGCTTTTAAGGCCGTCTTGAAGGGTCATCACCCCGAAGCCGGGCACGGTGACGAGCACGGCGGCAACGACCGCGACGAGCATCGGCTCGACCGGATGCCACGCCGTCGTGCTCCACAAGAGCAGCACCAGAACGAGGACGCCCGCGACGCGGAGGCGCCCTTCGCCGGAAGGCGCGTCCTGACCGCGCTGCTCGACGGCGCCGGGAGGCTCGGCGCTTGCTGCGTTTCCTGGTCGGCAGGTGAACCAGGCGGCGACTGCCGCCGTCACGACGGCGAGAATCGCTAGCGGAAGCGCCAGCTTCGTCCACGTCGCGAAGGATAGCGACACGGCCGCGTGCGCGGCCAGCATCTGGATGGCGAGAAGGTTTGCGCCGGCTGCCACCGGTGACGCGAATGCGCCGAGGACGACCACCAACGGCGCCATCAGCGCAACGGAGCAGCGATACCGTGCACCACCGACCTGTGCCTTCGCCCGGTCGACGAGTGGCACCAAGACGCTCGCGCGTGCGGCGGTCGAGGGAATGAGGAACGTGGTCGCGAAGACACCGCCGGCGAGCCGGATGTATGCCGCATTGCGACGTCTACCGGTCAGCGCGTCGGCAACAGCATAGGCGAGCCCGCTGCGCTCGACGGCTTTTGCCAGGACGAACGCGGCGATGATCAGGACCGTCGTGTCGTCGCCGAGATGGCCGAGCGGGGCGGCTGTGGCCGTGGGATCCAGCAGGCTGACGCATGCGACCCCAGTGGCGCCAACCAACGCGACGACAGTGACGTCGGCGCGCGCGAGCATCCAAGCGAGCGCCGTCAGGGAGCAGGCGACGAGCTGCAGGTGATGATGGCTGTGCCCTTGCAGAGCCCAGGCCAGGAGGCCGCCACCCACGAAGGCGGCGACCATGGCCGACCAGCCAAAGCCGTTGCCCGCCGCTGCCGTTTCAGGTCGTGGTAGCGCCACCGCTGGCATCGTCGTCTCACTCCGATGGCTCAATGCTCATGCGTGCATCACGCTGTGCGATGCTTTTCTTATTCGGCTGATTGAAAGAGCCTTGGTGTGGTGGCTCGATCTTTCGTATCCTGTATTTCGCAACAATTTCCTTTCAAATGGATTAATGAGATAAAAAATCTGGCTAATTGCTTTACCTTAATTTAATTTACAAGTTATTTCTTTTAAGATATTGAGTAAGAATTTATTTTTGTAAGACAAGTCATGATAGATGACTCAGGGTGATTCATGATCTCTGAATTTGTTTGAACATTTAGAAATGAAGCGGCGTCTATCTGTAGCTGTTTTCATATGCGGCGATGCAACGTTTCGCGGCGCTGATGTCATGCGGGCTGTCGCTTGGTGGGGCACTTCGCGGTGGCTGACCGACGCAAGAGCCGCGTTGCGGACGGGTCGGCCTGTCCTCGTCGCTTGCGATCAGCCGCGCTGCCGTGCTCAGAACCCGGTCGAGCGCCCTAGCATCGTGCGCCAGAAACCGTCGCGGGCCAGCATGGCGGGGGCGGTGTCGTCGCGCGTCGCGGCCATGCAGAGGAAGCAGTGACCGGGAAGGTCGCGGAAGGCGCTGGCCAACTCATCCAAATCCGCGGTGACCATCCAGTCGTCGAAGGCCATGCGGTGGACCGCAAGCGGCGACAAGGCGAACATGACCGCTTGATACGCGTCGCTGACGTGGATCGGCGTCTCGTCAAGCCGCATCAGCACGGCGGCGAGCGTGTGCTGGGCGACGTCGACATAGGCTGCTAGCGGAGCGTTGTCGCTCAGGACGGCGAGGTTGCGGTCGATCACCGCTTCGGCGGTCTCTTCGGCGAGCATCGCTGTGCCGAGTTGCCAAAAGAACCAGTCGACCGCGGTCGCGCGGCAGCCCCAGTCGAGCGGTTCGATCTCATCGCAGAGGACCGAGGCGTTGGCGTCGGCGTCGGTCCAGTGCTCGTCGAGGTTGCGCCTTAGATACTCGGCGACGCGGTCACGGGCGTCGGACATCGGGGAAGCTCCCCCGCTCGGGATGCGGGCGCTGGGCCCTTGGGTTCGTCGTGCATCCTGAGCGCGGTCCGTTAATTTGCTCTGAAGAGCCAACGAGCCTCGGATGCCCGCCGTCATGCCTGAGCCTGCGCCCGCGACGCCGATGATGCGCCAATATCTGGCGATCAAGGCGGCGCACCCGAACGCGCTCCTGTTCTACCGGATGGGGGATTTCTACGAGCTGTTCTTCGACGACGCGGTCGCGGCGGCGCAGGCGCTCGACATCGCGCTCACCCGCCGCGGCAAGCATGACGGCGAGGATGTCGCCATGTGTGGCGTGCCGGTGCACAACGCCGAAAGCTACCTGCAGCGCTTGATCCGGAGCGGCTTTTGCGTCGCCGTCTGCGAGCAGCTCGAGGATCCGAACGACGCGCGACAGCGCAAGGGCGCGGACAAGCTCGTCCGGCGCGACGTCGTCCGCATCGTCACGCCGGGGACGCTCACAGAGGATGCGCTGCTCGAGGCCCGCGAGGACAGCTTTCTCGCCGCTCTCGTCGAGGATGAGGGGGGTATGGCACTCGCCTGGCTCGAGCTTGCGAGCGGCTACTTCCAGACGCTGGCCCTAGGCCCCGAGCGGCTCGCCGCTGAGCTTGCGCGCCTTGCGCCGCGCGAGCTGCTGCTCGCCGAGCGGCACGCACAGGACCCGCGGCTTGCGCCGGCGCTCGCCGACTGGCGCCACGCCTTCGTCCTCCGCGAGCCCCACCAGCTCACCGCCCGGAGCGGCGTCGAGCGGTTGCATCGGGCCTACGGGGTCACCGCGCTCGACGCTTTCGGGAGCTTCGCGCCGGCCGAGCTGGCGGCCGCAGGTGCCGTGCTCGCCTATGTCGATCTCACCCAGAAAGGGGCGCTGCCCGCGCTGCAGCCGCTACAGACGCAGACAGATCAGGGCCTTCTCGCGCTCGACCCGGCGACCCGCCGCAACCTTGAGCTCACAGAAGCACTGGGTGGCGGACGCAAGGGCTCCCTGCTCGCCGCTGTCGATCGGACGCTCTCGGCCGGTGGCGCACGCCGGCTGCTGCGCGACCTCGCCGGGCCGCTCACCTGTCGCGCCCGCATCACCGAGCGTCACGCGCGGGCCGCCTGCCTCGTCGACGACGCCGACCTCAGGCGTCAGCTGCGGGCGCTTCTGCGCGAGCTGCCGGATCTTGAGCGCGCGCTCGGTCGTTTGCGTCTGGGCCGCGGCGGACCGCGTGACTTGGGGGCCGTCGCCAAGGCGCTTGCGGTCGCCGGCAGCGTCAAAGAACTGCTTAGCGCAGCGCTTGAGCCGCTTCGAGGCCAGGGTGCGGCGCTTGCCGGTCACGCCGGCCTGGCCGACACGCTGGCGGCCGCTCTTGTTGAAACGCCGCCGCGGCTGGCGCGCGAGGGCGAGGCGATCCGGACGGGCTTCGATAGCCCTCTCGACGAGGCGCGGAGCTTGCGTGACCAGGGCCGCCGTCACGTCGCTGCCCTCGAGGCGAGCTTGAAGCAGCAGACGGGGCTCGCGAGCCTCAAGATCCGCCACAACCAGATGTTGGGCTTCTTCGTCGAGCTGAATGCGCAGCAGGCGGAGCGCGTTCCTGAGCGTTTTGTCCGCCGCCAGGGCCTCGCCAACGCCACCCGCTTCGCGGTGCCGGAGCTGACCGATCTGGAGCTGCGCATCAACGCGGCCGAGGACGAGGCGCGGCGGCGCGAGGACGAGATCTTGGCACAGCTCGTCGCTTCCGTCGTCGGCCAGGCCAGCGCGCTTGCCGAAGCCGCTGCAAAGCTCGCCGCCCTCGACGTCGCCGCCGCCTGGGCGGAGATTGCCGCGACGGAAGATTGGGTTCGACCGGATCTCACGGAAGACCTCGCCTTTGTCGTCGTGGGCGGCCGGCACCCGGTCGTCGAGGAGGCCGTGGGTGCCGGTGGCGGCCGCTTCGTCGCCAATGACTGCGCGCTGGGCGAAAGCGACCGGCTATGGCTGGTGACGGGGCCGAACATGGCCGGCAAGAGCACGTTCTTGCGGCAGAACGCGCTGCGCGTGATCCTCGCCCAGGCGGGGGCGTTCGTGCCCGCTAC
>CAYUKE010000106.1:0-9607 GCA_964445185.1 uncultured Geminicoccaceae bacterium | reverse complement strand
CACCCTCTCCCAGCGGTTCCTTATGGCCCTGTTCGCACGAAAAGTCATAAGACAACTATCCGTCACCGCGTCGATCGCACAGGCGCTGCTCGCAGCGGCCCTGGCGGATAAGACGGTCATCGACTCTCATGCGGACATGGTGAGCAAGGATGAATTCGAATGCCCAGCCTACGGCGAATTTCGGTATTCGATATGCGACCTGCGCCGCGAGGGCCGCGCCGTCAAAGTGGCCACGCTGCGAGGCCTCGAAGCTCCCAATCCTCTGGACGGGAAGACACCGCTTGGAGCCCTGCGCGCTTTCAAATTCGCCGAAAATGCCCCCGGACGCCGCAGAATTCGCCGACCGGATTCGCGAGGGAAGTCTTGCCCGCCAGATCAAGGCGCAGGCTGAATACTTCGCCGAAAAAGCCGAGTCCGGAAATACGCCGTCGGCAGAGCTACTGGCGGATTATATGCCAGAATTCGATACGCCGCTAACCCGCGTGAACCACGCATGCGTTGGCGGCCCGTAGGCCCTTGTGTCGTCCGAAATCACCAGCTTGACCCGGCGCAGACCGCGGTCGGCGAGGTTGTGAAGGAACGACGTTCAAATTGGTTCGGGCTTCGAGGCGCCCGTAGCCACCTCGAGCACTTCCCGCCGGCCTTCGGTGTTGACCCCGACAGCCACTATCACGGCCGTCGAGGTCACGCGTCTGCCCGTATGGAAACACCGTTGACGTGGCCTTCTTGGATTACCGCCACGAGTGTCTTTTCACCAGTCTTCCGCGGATCGAGGAACGAAGGCATGTACAACCCCGTCCTCAGGCGCGGGATCTTCAGATCAATCGTCTCCGCGCTGGTGTCCCAAGCCCGTTCGCAATATCGGTTGCGTTGAGCCCGCCGCTCGGCGCTGCGCATCCCCTGTGGCGCTCCGGTCAAGGCCTCGACCTCGAAGCCCATGCGGCGCTCGGTGGCGAAGGCCAGCATCTCGCGAATGAAATCCTGATCGGCGCGCTTCCGGTTCAGCTCGAACAGCGCCATCTCCTCCTCCGTAATCGTGTCCGTCTCCGGCTCCTGATTGTTATGTGGCAACTGCAGCCTCAACAAATTCGAATGTGATGATCCCTTGGGGGGCCTGCTACACCACGCGATGGGACGCGACCTCCATCCGCCGCAAACGCAAACGCCCAGGCTGGCCCGACGACTTCGCCAGAACTATCATTGGCCAAATGCGATAGCTGCGAAATCACCCTCAATTGCCGTTGACCTCTGCGGTGTCTGCCCCTAAACATATGGATGCGCCGCAGGGGGGCGGCTCGCGGCAAAGATAGCGGTGCGCTGGGGATTTCTCCGCAGGGGCGCGAGTTTGTGGGAGCGGGGGTTGGGTCTTGAGTAAATTAGCGATCGAAATGCCGAAGCGACGGGGCGTCGACGTGCAGCGCCCGCTGTTGCCTACCGCTGCGGCGTTGCACCCTTACCTCGCCCTCATTGACGACCGGCGCTGGTACTCAAACCGTGGCCGCCTCGTGCAAATACTCGAGCAGCGCCTGTCCGACCGCTTCGGCTGCCCCGCCCAGGCGGTGCTGAGCTTTGCCTCGGGCACCGTCGCGCTCGAGGCGGCGATCCTCGGCCATGCCGGCTGGGCTCGGCCTGACCGGCCGCTGGCGTTGCTTCCGTCCTACACCTTCGTGGCCACCGCGCAGGCGGCGCTGCGCGCCGGCTACACGCCGTATATCGTCGACGTCGACCCGGCGACCTGGGCGCTCGACCCCGGCGCGCTCGCTTACCACCCGGCCCTCGGGCAGGCGGGTCTGATCCTCCCCGTCGCGGCGTACGGCCGCTGCCCCGATCTTGCCGCCTGGGAGGTGGTACAAGAGACCACCGGCGTGCCCGTAGTGGTCGACGCCGCCGCCGCATTCGAGCGCTTCGTCGAGGCGCCCGGCCGTATCTCGGCCCGCGTTCCCGCTGTGCTCAGCTTCCACGCCACCAAGTCCTTCACCACCGTCGAGGGCGGAGCCGTGCTTCTTGCCGACCAAGCGGCGCTCCTGCGGCTCGCGCAGATCGCCAACTTCGGCATGGACGATTCCCGCACCTGCCGGATGCCGGGCCTGAACGGCAAGCTCAGCGAGTATCACGCGGCCGTTGGGTTGGCCTGCCTCGACGAATGGCCGGCGCGGGCGGCCCGGTATCGTGCCGTGGCTGCCGCCTATGCCGAGGCCGCAGCCAACTGGCCGGGGCGCATCGTCACCCTGCCCGAGATCTCGTCAGCCTACGTGCTGTGGGAGGCGCCCGACGGACTTGCAGCCGACCGCGCCGCCGCGGCGCTGGCGGCAGTCGGCCACGTGACCCGCCGCTGGTACGGCGCCGGTCTCCATGCCCAGCCGTTCTTTGCCGACGCCCAGGCCGATCCGCTGCCGGTCACCTCCGACCTCAGCGCGCGCCATCTGGGCCTGCCGGCCGCAATCGACCTGACGGTGGAAGAGATCGCGGATGTGGTGGCTGCGGCATCCGAGGGCGACAGCATGCGACGGTCGACGGTCAGCCGGGGCTGCGCCGGCGGCAGCCGTCGACAGGATCCTCAGCCGGTACGGCTCCGGCCTGGACGCCCACCCCGCCCGACCCCCAAGGCGGCGCATTCACGTTTGCGGACGAGGCTCCGGAACAACCAAGTGTCCCCTACGCCCCACGAAACTCTCGAGTGACTCGCAATGGGACAGAAGGCCACGCCCGTCGGGCCCGCAGCCAACCTACCACAGGAGACGGCCGATCTAGTTCACCTGGCGCGCGAAACCGTCCGGCACGCACGTAACCTGACGTTGATGAAGGAAATGGCGGTCAAGCGCGCCCCCCGAGGTGCGCTGCCTCCCGGTGAGGCTTTCGGCCGCGACAAGCAGGTCTTCGCGCCGGGTACCGATGTGAAGGCGCATCAGCAATTGATGATGTCGCAGTTGGTTGCGGACGAGGCGAGCGCGTTTGTCTTTCACGAGGTGCATCCCGGCGCACAAGTCGAACTGCGCGCGCCGAAGACTGTAGGGCTGGCAGCCGAGGCACAGCCCCTTTTTGGACGGTCGCGACGAGTGTTCGTCGCCTGCTTGCCAAATGCGACGGCCTTCGCGGGCACCTCAACGATCCGACTGAGAGACGGCAGCTTCGCCTTCGACGTGCAGACGGTCGAAGCCGGGCGGCTGCCGGTGGACAGTACCTTCGATCCGCTCGTCTTTGCGCAGGACGGCGAGCAGTTGACCATGATCGACGACCGTCGGGAAACCACCCGCATCCATCTACCCGAGGCGCTGTCGCTGCTGGGCTGCGACAGCGTGTCCTTCGGGCACTGGATGGCTGAAGAGTTATTGCGGTTCCTGACCGCACGCCGGATTTCTCAGGCGGCGCGGGTGCCGGTTCTGATCGACGCGCGGATGCCACCTCAGCATCGCGAATCCATCCTGGCCTTCACCGGCCCCGACCACCCGGTGATCGAGGTTCCGCGCCACATGCGGGTCGAGGCCGACCGGCTGTGGATCGTGTCCAACTGGTTGTACAGCCCGAAGCAGCTGACCACCGATCGCGGCATCGACGCCGACGCGCTGGTTCATGCCCCCGGGCCAATAGCCGAGGTGCTGCGCGCCGGCTGGGAAGAACTGGACGCGCGGCTGGGGCTCACGGGGTCGCGCGGAGGCCGCGTCTTCGTCGCCCGCGACCCCGACCGCCACAGGGGCCTTGTCAACCACGGCGAAATCGTGAGCCTCTTGGTCGCGCGCGGCTATCCCGAGGTCCGCCCAGAGACCCTCTCCTTCGTGGAACAGTCCGCGCCCTATCGCGCTGCCGACTCGATCGTCGTTCAGTCTGGTTCGGCAGCCGCTGGGCTCATTATGTGTCGCCCTGGAACACAGGTCTGTAGCATGAGCCATGGAGCAACTTCGTTGGCAGGTTTGTGGAGCGGTCTGTTGGAGGAACTGGGTGTTGGGTGCACGATCGTCGTGGGCGAGACGGCTGAACGGCACGCCGACTACGCCGACAAATCCAGCTACCGGATCGATCCCGGTCTGCTGGAAGAAACGTTGGACCGTATGGAGATGGAGCGCGGCGATGCCTGACCCTCGCGACGTGGTCTTGTTCGGCACCGGGCAGGTGGCCGAGGTCATGACAGTCTACCTCAACCGGTTCAGCGACCTGAAGATCGTGGCCTACACGGTCGATGCCGGGTTCATGCCACCCGAGGGGCGCTTCGCCGGCCGGCCCGTCGTCGCGTGGGAAGAGCTCGAGGCGCATTACCCGCCCGACGCGGTCCGCTTGATGGGGCCGCTCACCTACCAGCGGCTGAACGCCGTCCGTCGCGACCGCTACCTTGAGGGCAAGGCGCGCGGCTACGCCTTCGCCTCCTTCATCCATCCCGGCAGCCACATCCTCACCGACCGCATCGGCGACCACGTCATCATCCTCGAACAGAACATCGTGCAGCCCTTTGCCGAGATCGGCGACAACGTCATCCTCTGGAGCATGAATCACATCGGCCATCACGTGAAGATCGGCAGCCACACCTTCGTGGCCTCCTTCGTCGGCATCTCCGGTTCGACCACCATCGGCGCCGAATGCTACCTCGGCGGACAGGCCGGCATCACCCACGGGCTGACCATCGGCGACCGCTGCGCGCTCCTCAACGCCGCCGGGGTCAAGGAGAACCTGCCGGACGACACCGTCATCGTCGGGCAACAGGGCGAGATCAAGCCCTTCCCCAGCCGCCGCATCGCGCATCTGCTGTGATCGAGGGGCAGATGGTTTCCGCGACTCCCCGCCGCTGGCGGCTAGCAAAACGGCGGCGGCTGCTGGGCCCGCAGCAAGGCAATCCCCTTTGGCTCTCGCACGCGCAGGCGCCCACGGTGCTGCAGCTGCCGTCTCATCGCTGGATTGTCTACTTCGCCGGGCGCGACGCGCGCAACCGCAGCCGCGTCTTCGCCGCCGACCTCGATCCCGCCGACATGTCGATCCGCCGGGTCCACGACGATCCGGTGCTGGATCTCGGCGCGCCGGGCACCTTCGACGAACATGGCGTGGGCCCGGGCACGGCCATCGTCACCGGCGACCGGATCCTGCTGTTCTATTCCGGCGTGCGCACCTGCCCGGACGTGCCCTACGAGGCGGGCATTGGCCTCGCCGAAAGCACCGACGGCGGGCTCACCTTCCGCCGCTTCGTGTCCGAGCCGCTGGTGGGCGTCAGCGCCCGCAATCCCTTCGGCGCGAGCACGCCCACCGTCCACCGGGTCGTCGGCGGCTGGGTCATGTGGTATTCGAGCTTTCAAGAATGGCGCGACGTCGATGGCAAGCCAGAACTGATCTACGACATCCGCTGCGCGCGCTCGGCCGACGGCCTCGCCTGGACGCCCGACGAGGGCCCGGCTCTTCCCTTCGCGGACGCCGACGAGGGCGGGCTGGTGCGCACGCAGATCATGGACGCCGGGCCGGACGGCTGGCTCTTGATCGTGGCCGCGCGCGGCTGGCGCGATTTCCGCGCCGGACAGCCGCAGGGTTACCGGCTGATCTGCGCCCGCTCGGCCGATCGGCGGTCATGGACGCGCGACCCGGACGCACTGGTGATCGACGACGCGGGCGCGGGCGACTGGGACGCCGGGATGCGCTGCTATCCCTGGCTGGTCGAGGATGGCGACCGCCGTTTCCTGTTCTTCAACGGCAACGATTTCGGCCGCCACGGGTTCGGGGTCGGCGAACTCGTGCCGGTCGACGAGGAGGACAGCGGATGACCGTCGCCGTCATCGACCCCCGGTCCAGGCCCCGCAAGGTTCTGATGTTAGTGCACGACCGGCCGGTCTACACTTACATGACGCTGGATTCCGTCCGCCGCGCGACCCGCTCGCCCTACCGGCTGACCGTCTACCACCACCGCGTCGAGCCTACGCAGAACGACGACGTCATCGACTCCTTCCGACGGCGCGGCGTGGTCTCGCACGTGATCGAGCAGGACGGGCCGCTGGTGGACTGGAAGGCGGTCGAGCGGGCCGTCTTCGCGATGCTCGACCCCGGCGAGCCGTTCGCCTTCTTCCTGGAGAGCGACGTGGTGATCGAGACGACCGACGGCTGCTGGCTGGCCGAGATGGCCGGCGCGCTGACCGCGCACCCCGATCTGGCGCGCGTCGGATCGGCCATCGACAAGTCGGACTTCATCGACCCCGCGTCGCTGGAACGCGACCTCGGGCGCCCGCTGACCCTGGCGGAGCGGCAGATCATCAAGGCCGCCTCGCCCGAGCGCCACCAGAGCTTCGCGCCGGGCCAGACGCTGTTTACCGGGCACAACGTGGCGGGGCGGTTCTTCGGGATGCGAATCGCCGCGGCGACGCGCGACCTGCCCAGGATCGACTCGCTCATGGACGCGGTCCTGCGCGACCGCGGCTGGACGACCGCCATCCTGTCCACCGTCCGCCACCGGCACCTGTCGCTGCAGAACTACTACGACTACCCCGAATACGCCGAGAAGAGGGAACGCCATGTCGAGAACGCCCGCCGCTGAGGCCGGGCCGCGGCAGGACCGGCTCCGATGCGCGTCGCGGTGATGCAGCCCTACTTCTACCCCTACATGGGGTATGTGCGGCTGATCGCGGCGGTGGACATCTTCGTGCTGTTCGACTGCGTGCAGTTCCCCCGCCGGGGCCGCGTGCACCGGGCGGAGGTGCCGAACGGCAGCGGCGGCGTGGAGTGGCTGACCCTGCCGCTCGCCGCCGCCCCGCGCGACACACGTATTGACTCGCTGGCCTTCGCGGCGGACGCAGATGCGCGCTTCGCCGAACGGTGCAGGCCCTTCCCGTGGCTCGCCGGCCTGCCAGCCGCCTTGGCCGCGGCGCTCTACGGGCCGTTCGACCGGCCGGTCGACTATCTCGAGCGTAATCTGCGCGCGGTCGCCGCCCATCTCGGGCTCGCGACCCGCTTAGCGCGCTCCTAGGCATTCGGCCTCGGTCCCCCCCAGCGCCGCGGCGCGCGGGTGCGGACCGCGGCGCGGGCGGCGGGCGCCACGCGCTACCTCAACGCGCCAGGAGGGCGGGCGCTCTACGATGCGGGCGAATTCGCGGCCGAGGGGCTGGCGCTGGAATTCCTCGCGCCCTACGACGGCGGGCGGATGCATTTGCTACACGCGCTGGCCACCGAACCGGCGGCGGCGCTGGCGGCGGACGCGCGCGCCTTCCGAATCGAGGCGGCATGAGCGACCCTTCTGACGATCCCGCCGCCGGGCGCGGCAGCCCGCCCACGCTGGCGCGTTACTATGGCACGCGGCTCGCGGCGCACGGCGACACCGCCGCAGGCGCAGGCTGGCCCAACGAGGCCGACCGCGCCACCCGCTTCGCCGTGATGGCCGACCTCGCCGGGCCGGCGCTGCCGGGGGCGCGCATCCTTGACGTCGCCTGCGGCACCGGCGCCTTCCTCGCCTGGCTCGAGGACGCGGGCCGCGCGCCGGGCGCCTATGCCGGCATCGATATCGACGCCGCCGCCATCGCGCGGGCCGAAGCCAAGTGGCCGCCCGGCGCCCGGCCGGACGTGCGCTTCGCCGCGCGCGACCTCCTCGGAGACACGGCGCCGGTGCTGCCCGAACCCGTCGACTTCGTGATGGTGAACGGCCTCTTCACCGTGCGCGACAGCCTCGAGGCCGAGACCATGTGGTCTTTCATGGCCGCTATGCTGGACCGGCTCTGGCCGGTTGCAGCGCGCGGCCTCGCCTTCAACGTCATGTCGGACGTGGTCGACTGGCGACGGGATGACCTGTTCCACGTGCCGATGGACCTGCTGGCGCGGCACCTCTTCCCGCTGGCCGGGCGGCGCGTTGTGTTCCGCAACGACTATGACCTTTACGAATACACTGCCTACGTGTTCCGAAAGCCAGCGGCGGAGCGACAGAGAGGTCTCGGCTGACCCTGGCTTGGCCCACGAGCTTGACGCCGTCCGCCGCGGCCAAGACAGGCTCGACCCGGCTGACCGGATTGTAAAACTCCCGGGCGTCAGCCCCGCTTCTCCAGCACCAAGGGGGTTAACATTGAGTGCCGATCAGGGCACTTAAACCAACGCTCATTGATCAGAACCTATGCGCCCAGTCACGCAGTCCGATTGACATGATGCGCCATGGCTGATCGGTCAGCTTGTTCCAGGCCTCACAGCAATGCGCCAGGATGTCGTCGTAGGATTGGAAGACCCGGTTTGAGAGCCAGTTATCGCGCAGGGACTGCCAGATATTTTCCTGAGGGTTGAGTTCCGGCGAGCGGGGTGGCAAGGGCAGCAGGGTGATGTTGTCCGGGACTTTCAACTTCGCCGACATGTGCTATCCGGCCTGATCGAGCAGAACCACCGCGTGAGCGCCGCGCTCAACCGCAGCGCTGATCTCGGCAAGATGATCTTGCATGGCGGGCGTGTCGCAATAGGGCATGACGAGACCCGCGCCTTTGCCCTTCGCCGGACAGATGGCGCCGAAAATGTAAGCCCATTTGGTGCGCTGATCACGCGGCGCAGGCGGCCGGCTTCCACGCCGCGCCCAGCGGCGGGTGATCTTGTTCTTCTGTCCAATCCTGGCCTCGTCCTGGAACCAGATTTCTATTGGCGTTCCCGGCGCGAGAGTGGTGTGGTTCGATCGGGCCGGCAGTGCAAGCCGCGGCACTCGAAGCTCGACCCGCACGAAGCGTTTATTCTCGAGCTGGTCGAAGAGCGCAGGGACATCGCGCTGCACGAGATCGCCGAGGCTTTGGAAGCCGAGCGCGGCGTTGCCACCTGCCCCGCGAGCGTGTGGTGCTTCTTCTCGCAGCGTGGACTGACGTTTAAAAAACGTATGGCCCGCCCCGTTTGCAAGCCGGAATTATAGAGTGTTCTGATCAGTCTGCGTCAACATATACGGTCTCGTGGGCTTGTTCACGGCCAAGATGGACATCCGCGCGTCTGGAGCCACAATAAAGACGCCGGCACCAGGTGCCATATTTTTGCCGGGCTTTCCAAACGCCGATCGACTGTCAGGCCATCTGCACGATCCTTCCTGCAAACATCATTGGCCCACTGCGCATGAGCGCGTGAGCGATCCCGGTTATGCTGCTGCGGGATAGCAACGCTCGAAGGTTGCGCCCTTGCGCAGGGCCGCCCAGGCGATCCGCGCCAGCTTGTTGGCGAGCGCGACCACCACAGCGTTACGGTGGACCCCGCGCGCGATCATGGCCTCAAGCCATCGTCCCAGCGGTGTGTCGCTTTTCGACAAGGAAGGCAGCGCGGCTCGGGCACCGTGAATGAGCAGCGTACGCAAATAGGTGTTGCCGCGCTTGGAGATGCCGAGAAGCCGGGGCTTGCCGCCGGTCGTGTGCTGCTTGGGAACCAGACCTAGCCAGGCGCCAAGATCCCTGGCTCTCGCAAAGCCGCTTGCGTTAACCACGGCTGCAATCAGGGCCGTTGCATTCAAAACCCCGATGCCTGGGATCGATGTTAACCTTCGTGCGGCGGCATGATTTCGGGCAAGGTCGACGAACTCGCCGCTCAGCGCGTCGATCTTCGCGTCGAGCTCTTTCCATTCGGCCCGCAGATCACCGATCAGTTGGCGCACGCGCTGCGATTGCCTCGCTCTCGTCCAGCAGCGCGCTCCAGGTCGTGGTGTGCCAGA
>CAYUKE010000105.1:0-9630 GCA_964445185.1 uncultured Geminicoccaceae bacterium | reverse complement strand
TCCTGCAGGGCCTGATGTGGCGGGCCTATGATGACCTCGGCTTCCTGCAGTACTCGTTCATCGAGACCGTCGAGGCGATGCATCCGTTCTACGTCATCAGGGCCCTGGGCGGCGTCCTCTTCGTCGCTGGGGCGCTGATCATGGTCTACAACCTCTGGCGCACCGCTCGTGGCGACGTTGCCACCGAGGCCGTCAAGGCCCCGGCGGCGGCGCTCCCGGCCGAGTAGGGGGATCCGATGGTCTGGAAGCACCACGAAGTCTTCGAAACGCGCACCGTCGCGTTGGCCGCCGGCGTCCTTGTCGTTGTTGCCGCCGGCGGGATCGTCGAGATCGCGCCTTTGTTCTCGATCGAGAACACGATCGAGCGGGTCGAGGGCGTTCGCCCCTACTCGCCGCTCGAGCTCGCCGGGCGCGACATCTACATCCGCGAGGGCTGCTACGTCTGCCACAGCCAGCAGATCCGCACCTTCCGCGACGAGGTCGAGCGCTACGGCCACTTCAGCCTCGCCGCCGAGAGCATGTACGACCATCCCTTCCAGTGGGGCTCGAAGCGTACCGGGCCGGATCTCGCCCGCGTCGGCGGCAAGTACTCGAACGAGTGGCACGTCGCGCACCTGGTGGACCCGCGCTCGGTCGTTCCCGAGAGCATCATGCCGCCCTACGCCTTCCTCCTGGAAAGCGACGTCGAGCCGGAGCGCTACCGGGCGCATCTGGCGACCAATCGGATCCTCGGCGGTCCCTACACCGACGAGATGATCGACAGCGCCGCGTTCGACATGCGCAACCAGGCGGATCCGATGGGCGATTGGGGCGCCGTGCAGGAGCGCTATCCCAAGGCCTATGTCGGCGACCTCGACGGCCAGCCGGACCGGCTCACCGAAATGGACGCGCTGGTGGCCTATCTCCAGATTCTAGGGCGCATGGTCGACTTCACCGAGGTCGAACCCGAAGCGCTACGCCAGCACTAGGAGGCGAGCGTGGACGAAGGTGGGGTCATGAACGTGATCTACCAGATCTGGCTGGTAGGCATGGTGTTGATCTTCCTGGGCATCGTCTGGTGGGCGTTCAAGCCAAGCAACCGCAAGACCTGGGAAGAGCGCGGGCGCATTCCGCTCGACGACAAGGATGGCTGAGATGTCCAGGAAGATCGAGAAGGACGCCGTCACCGGCGTCGAGACGACCGGCCACGAGTGGGATGGGATCAAGGAACTCAACAACCCGCTGCCGTCCTGGTGGGTCTACACGTTCTATGCGTGCATCGCGTTTTCGCTGGTCTGGTTCGTCTTGTTTCCGGCGATCCCGTACGGCCCGGGCGCGACGACCGGGCTGACCGGGAGCACTGCCCGCGACCGCGTCGCCCGCGAGATCGCCCAGGCCGACGCGGCGCGCAGCGAGGTCAACCAGCAGATCGTCGAGGCGAGCGTCGACGACATCCAGAACGATCCGGACCTGTTGACCTATGCGCTGACCGGCGGCCGGATCGTCTTCGCGGACAACTGCGCGCCGTGTCACGGCGTCGGCGGGACCGGCCAGCTCAACTATCCGGTCCTCGCCGACGACGCCTGGATCTGGGGCGGCACGCTCGATCAGATCCAGCAGACGATCCTCTACGGCGTCCGCAACCAGGAGTACGAGTTTGACGCTCGCTTCTCGATGATGCCGAACTTCGGCGGCGACGGGCTGTTGACCCGCGAGGAGGTCGAGCAGGTTTCCGGTTACGTCATGACGCTCTCCGGTCGGGCGGCGCCGGATCCGAGCGTCGTCGACGCGGGCGCGCAGCTTTACGTCGAGCAGTGCGCCGCGTGCCATGGGGACGGTGGCGAGGGCATCGCCGATCTGGGCGCGCCCAACCTGACCGACGCGATCTGGCTCTACGGTGGTGCGTACGAGGAGATCGTGCAGCAGATCTGGCTGCCGCAGCATGGCGTCATGCCTGGCTGGATCGACCGCCTAAAGCCGGAAGACATCAAGATGGTCTCGCTCTACGTGCACGGCTTGGGTGGCGGGCAATAGCGCGCAGCGACGCCATCCGCCGACCGACGACGAGGGGCGCCATCACGGCGCCCCTTCTCCGTTTCGACGCGGCCCGCCGATCTAGGTAACCCGGCGTTAAGCCTTCGCCGCCAGCATGTGCTCCGTCCAGAGCCGTGCCGCCGGAGACTGGCCGATGTCGAGCGCCACCGTCGAAGCCCATTTCGAACTCTACGTGTTGCGCCAGGGGCGTTGGGTCCTCGAGTCGTGTTGCTCGGACGAGGCCGACGCCCGCCATGAGGTCCAGCGGCTGAGCCGCGCCGCCGGCGTTCGCGGCGCGCGGCTCGTTCGCGAGCTCAAGTTTCTCGGCGCCGACCAGTCGGTTGCAACCGTGTTGGTCGACACGACGCAAGCAGAGAACGGCGACGCGCGCCGTGCGGCGGCACCGGCGAAGGAAGCGCCAGCCGCTCCACGTTCGGCGGTTCTCGGCAAGACCGGAGCCCGACCGCGGCGCGAGCCGGCCGAGGTCGTCGCCCGCGACCGTGCGACCACGGTGCTGATCGCCGGCGTCATCGTGACGAGCCTGCTCCTGGCCGGCGCCGTCGTCGCGTTTGTTTTCTCCGTCTGACGCGTCGCCGTCGCTTCCTCGGTAACCCTGGTCGTCGCTAGGCTCGGTGATTGTGAGACCGGCAGCAGTTTCAACTTTTTGGCGATAACTCCCGACGCTGATCAACCTATTATGGGATCCTCGCCTGCTGCATGTGTGCAGCACCACTGACGCCGGAACGGAATGTGAAGCGAATGCGTTGTCGGACGTCGAAACTAAGGTGACGGCGCGCCGGCGCTGGCTTGGAGACGGGTGCGGTGGATTTCATCCGTGTCGGACGATCGGTCTTGCACGCGCGCCGGGATGGTGATCCGGCGGCGCAGGTGCTTGTCCTCACCGGTCCCCTCGGCGCCGACCATCGCGCCTGGGACCGCACGGTCGCCTATCTGGCCGAGCGGTTTCTGATCGTCCGCTACGATCTCCGCGGACACGGCCTGAGCGACGGGCCGACGGCGCGGGTGCGAGTCGACGATCTCGCCGACGACCTGGCGGGGCTCCTCGACCAGCTCGATACCGGTCCGGCCATCGTCGCCGGCTTGGGCCTCGGCGCGCTGACGGGGCTCGCGCTCAGCAGCCGCCGTCCGGAGTTGGCGGCGGGGCTCGTGTTGATGGGCTCCGGCAGTCGGTTCGAACCCGCGGATGGCGGTCGCCGTCTGCTTGAGCGCGCGCGAGCTGGCGGCCTGTCGGCGATCGAAGGCGATATCCTCGCGAGTTGGTTCACGCGGCCCTTCCTCGATCAGCGTGCCGACGAGGTGCGGGGCTGGCGCGCGATGCTCCTGGCGACCTCGCCGACGGCAAGTGTGGACCTGCTCGAGGCGATGCTCGAGGCGGACCTCGACAGTGCCGCGCGCGCGGTGCGGGTGCCGGCGCTGCTCTTGGTAGGCGAGCACGAGCCGGCGGCTGTCCGTCGCAGCGCGACCGCGTTGGCCGCCGTGCTTCGCGACGCGCCGCTATCGACGATCACCGGTGCCGCTCATCTGATGCCGGCGACCCAGCCTGGCCCCGTCGCGGCCGCTATTCTCGGCTATGCGGAGCGCGTGCGAAGCCACTAGCTCGGCGACACGCTAGCGGCGCACCGCCGGTCTTCGATGCACCGTACTAACTCTATGGAAACCCGTGGTGATGCGGCCTTCGGCCGACCCGGTCGTCGAGCTGCGTCACGCGACGGTCCGCTTCGGGTGCGCAACAGCAATCGAAGGCGTGTCGCTCTCCGTGCGCGCCAGTGAGATCATGACAGTCATCGGCCCGAACGGCGCCGGCTAGTCGACGGTCGTCAAGCGCGTCCTCGGCATGCTCGCCCACGCGTCACTCGTCGTCACCGGCGCTGGCCTGTTCCTTGCGGCCCGGGCGACCCCGATCCTCGCAAGCCTATGCCGCGCCGGTTGACGTGACCGGCGCTCAGCCGCGTCGGCGTTCGACGATCGTCTCGATCAGGCCCTGCGTGGGTGCGGGCAGGTCGACGACGGTCGTCCCCTGCAGCGCCGGCAGGATACGGCGGGCGAGCTGCTTGCCCAGCTCGACGCCCCACTGATCGAAGCTGTTGATTCCCCAGATGGCGCCCTGGACGAAGATCCTGTGCTCGTACAGCGCGATCAGGCGGCCGAGAGCGAAGGGCGTCAGCTCGTCGTAGACGATGGTCGTCGTCGGCTGGTTCCCGGCGAACAGCTTGTGCGGGAGCAGGGCCTCCAACGCCTCGCCGAGGATGCCTTGCGCCTCGAGCTCGGCGCGCGCCTCCTCGGGCGTCTTGCCGAAGGCGAGCGCCTCGGTCTGCGCGAGGCAGTTGGACAGAAGACGCAGATGATGATCGGCCAAGGGCGTACCGCTGCGCGCGGCGACGATGAAGTCGCCCGGCAGCAGCTCGGTGCCCTGGTGGATCATCTGGAAGAACGAGTGCTGCGAGTTCGTGCCCGGCTCGCCCCAGACGACCGCGGCCGTCGTGTAGTCGGCGCGGCGATTGTCGCGGCGAACCGACTTGCCGTTGCTCTCCATGTCCGCTTGTTGGAGGTAGGCGGGAAAGCGGGCGAGCCGTTGGTCGTAAGGCAGGATCCCCTGGCAGACCGCGCCCAGGAAGTTGCGGTTCCAGACACCGACGAGCCCCAGGAGGATCGGCAGGTTGCGGTCGAGCGGGGCGGTGCGGAAATGCTCGTCCATGGCGTGCGCGCCGTCGAGCAGCTCGCGGAACCTATCGAACCCGCAGGCGAGCGCGATCGGCAGGCCGATCGCCGACCACAGCGAGTAGCGTCCGCCGACCCAGTCCCAGAAGCCGAACATTGCCGACAGGTCGATGCCGAAGCGTTCGACCGCTTCGGCGTTCGTCGACACCGCGACGAAGTGCTTGGCGACCGCCGCCTCACCGAGCTGCCCGACGAGCCAAGCCCGTGCCGAGCGGGCGTTCGTCATCGTCTCGTCGGTGGGGAAGGTCTTCGAGGCGATGATGAACAGGGTCCGCTCGGGCGCGAGATCGCGCACGACCCGGGCGAGGTGCGAATCGTCGACGATCGAGACGAAGTGCGCGCGTAGGTCCTTGCGGGCGTAGGGCCAGAGCGCGTCGACGACCATCAGTGGCCCGAGATCCGAGCCGCCGATGCCGATGTTGACGACATCGGTGATGGTCTCGCCGGTATGGCCGCGCCAGGTGCCGTCGCGGACGTCGTTGCTGAACGTCTCGAGGCGGGCGAGCACCTCGCGCACCTGCGGCATGACGTCCTCGCCGTCGACCGTCATCGGCCGATCGGAGCCGTTCCGCAGCGCGACGTGGAGAACCGCGCGATCCTCCGTCGTGTTGATGTGCTCGCCGGCGAACATCGCGTCGCGATGCGCCTCGACGCCGATCTCCTCGGCCAGATTGAGCAGGAGATGCAGGGTCTCGCCCGTGATCCGCTGCTTCGACAGATCGAGGAGGAGGTCGTCGAGGCTGAACGTGAACCGTTCGAACCGCGACGCATCGGCGGCGAAGAGCTCACGCAAGTGGCGCCCGCGCTGCTTGAGGGCATGCCCCTCGAGAGCCCGCCACGCCTGGCTCTGCGTCAAGTCGGTCATCGCCCGAAGCTCCCCATCGGCGAGTGTCGATCTTCACAGTTGCGCGTTCCAGTGCCAAGTGGGCCGCGCCGGCGCAAGCGCGGCGTGCGACCGGTGACCCAAAGTTCAGACATCGACCTGCTCGAACGACGCTCGACGCGGGCGCGCGCCGACAGGTTCGGCGGGGGAGGCTCGACCGTGTTCACCATTCTCTCGATCGATGGCGGGGGTATTCGCGGCCTCATTCCGGCGATGGTCCTCGAGGCACTTGAGGCCCGGCTGGCGGCGACCGGCCTCGACCCGGCGCTCCATCGTCACTTCGACCTGATCTGCGGCACATCCACGGGCGGCATCATCGCCGCTGGGCTTACGGCACCGCATCCGAACGACCGCGGCCAAGCCGCGTTCACCAGCCGGGATCTGGTCCGCCTGTACGCCGAGGAAGGGGGTAGCATCTTCGGCAAGAGCTGGTGGCGCCGGCTCCGCTCCTACTTCCGAGACGAGATCTACGACGCGGCGATGCTGGAGGCCAAGCTCGTCGAGCGTCTCGGCGACGCACGCCTCAAGCACGCGCTCACCGGCGTCATGCTCACCGCCTACGACATCGCCGCGCGTCGTGCCGTGTTCATGGCGAACACGCCCGGCGAAGACGAGGAAGACTACGCGTTCCGAGACGCGGCGCGTGCGACGTCGGCCGCGCCCACCTTCTTCGAGCCCGCGCGCATCCAGGCGTCCCACAAGAACGGAACACGCGAACGGACGCTGGTCGATGGCGGCGTCTTCGTCAACGATCCGGTCTTCTCCGCGTTCGTCGAGGCGCACAAGTTCGCGACGGTCGAGGCGCCCATCACGCGCGAAGACATCCACGTCCTCTCGCTCGGCACCGGCTTCGCGATGCGCTCCTACCCCTACGAGGAGGTGCGCAACTGGGGTCTGATCGATTGGCTTAAGCCATCCAAGTCAACGCCGATCATTTCCGTGATGATGCACGGTCAGGCGAGCGCGGCGGCTTACATGGCTGGGCGCCTTCTGAACGACCAGCGGGACGACCCGCGCTACGTGCGGCTCGATGCCGAGCTGACGCCGCCGGCAAGCGACCGCATGGACGACACCTCCACCGGCAATCTGCGGGCGCTTGCCGAGGTCGCCGCGCGGGTGGTCGACAGCGAGGACGGTCGCAAGGGGCTCGACCGGGTCGTCGACTGGCTTCGTTGGCGCGCGCGCGAGCGCGACGAGGGACCTCAGGTGTCGTAGAGCGACGCGTAGGTCACGCGTAGGTCCGTCTTCTGGATCTTGCCCATCGCATTCCTGGGCAGTGCGGGCACGAACAGCACGCGCTTCGGCTGTTTGAAGCTGGCGAGCGACTCGGCGAGCACGTCCTTGACCTCGCCCTCGACAACAGCGGCGCCCGGCTTCAGCGCGACCAGCGCGGTGACGCCTTCGCCGAAGTCCCGGTGCGGCAGGCCGACGACGGCGCTTTCCGCGACCCCCGGAATCGCATCGATCAGCGCCTCGACCTCCGCCGGATAGACGTTGAAGCCGCCGGAGATGATGAGGTCCTTACTCCGCCCGACGATTGAGACGTAGCCGCGCGCGTCGACCACCCCAAGATCGCCGGTAACGAACCAGCCGTCGTCGCGAAACTCCTCGCGGGTCTTATCCGGCAGGCGCCAGTAGCCTTGAAAGACGTTCGGACCGCGGACCTCGATGCCGCCGACCTCGCCCGGCGCCAGGATACGGCCGCTCGCCGGGTCGGCGATGCGCAGCCCGACCCCAGGCAGCGGGAAGCCGACCGTCCCGGCGCGCCGCTCGCCGTCATAGGGGTTCGAGGTGTTCATGTTGGTCTCGGTCATGCCGTAGCGCTCGAGGATGCGATGGCCGGTGCGCGCCTCGAAGGCGCGATGGGTCTCGGCCAGGAGCGGCGCGCTGCCCGAGACTAAGAGGCGCGCGCCCGCGCCGAGATCGCGGGCGAGCCGCGGATCGGCGAGGAGGCGGGTGTAGAAGGTCGGCACACCCATCATCGTCGTCGCCCGCGGCAGGTCGGCGATGACCTGGTCGGCGTCGAACGCAGGATGAAACAGCATCGATCCGCCGGCGAGCATGATCGTGTTGGTCGCGACGAAGAGGCCGTGGGTATGGAAGATCGGCAGCGCGTGCAGCAGCACGTCATTTGCCGTGAAGCGCCAGTAGTCGCGCAAGGTCAGCGCGTTGGAGAGAAGGTTGGCGTTGGTGAGCATCGCCCCCTTGGAGCGCCCGGTCGTGCCCGACGTGTAGAGGATCGCGGCGAGGTCGGCGTCGCGGCGGGTGGCCGGCACGTGGTCGTCGGCGCACGCCTGCATCCGTTCGGCGAGCGAGCCGTCGCCATGACCCCCCAGCGTCTCGAGCCGGGTCCGCCGGGCGGCCGCCAACGGCGTCAGCTCATGCGCCCGCGCCGGCGTCGCCACCATCACACGGGGCTCCGCATCGCCCACGAAGAAGTCCAGCTCTTGGCGGGTGTAGGCAGTGTTGAGCGGCAAAAGGACGCCGCCGGCGGCACTGACGCCGAGGAAGAGCGCGATGGCCTGCGGTGACTTTTCCACCTGTGCGGCAACACGGTCGCCGGGCTGCACGCCGAGCTCGACCAGTGCGCGGGCAAAGCGGCGGGCCGTCGCGAAGATCTGGCCGTAGGTGACGACGTCGCCGTCCGGCGTGATGACCACCGTCGCGTCGGGCGCAGGTGCTGCGTCGGCCAGAGCGCCGTAGAGACTACCCTGCATCGCGTGCCTTCCCCTTGTCACGGTTAGTTCATCAGCACGCCGCCTTCGCAGCTGGCAAGGGCTCGGCGCCCGAAGGTGGACCAAAGCCCCCGAAGAAGCGCTCGAGCCGGCGGAGGTGCCAGTGACGGTGCCGATCGTGAAAGCCGAGATGGCCGCCACCAGCGGCAACCGCGACCGTGACCGCTGGGGCGCGGACCCGAGCGTAGGGAGCCGCAGGCACGAACGGATCGTCGCCGGCGTGGACCAAGAGGGTCGGAACCCGGATGCGCGGCAGCAGACCGAGTGGGCTGGCGTACGCGTAGTAGCGGTCGGCACGACCGAAACCGTGGCGCGGTGCCGTGACGCGGTCGTCGACCTCGTAGAGTGTCCGCGCCTGTTCCAGGAGCCGTCGCTCGGTCGGGCTGAGCCGTCCGTATGGGTTCAGATAGTCGGCCTTCAGCGCTCGCAGCAGGTAGTGGTGGTAGAGGCGGTTGCGCGGCCGGTGCAGGACATCAGCGGCGGTGACGAGGTCAAGCGGTGTCGAGACGGTCGCTGCCGCGCGCAGGCGCGGATCGACACGACCGCGGGCGAGGTAGTTGAGCAGCAGGCAGCCGCCGAGCGAGAAGCCGACGACAACGAGCCCGCCGTCGCCGGTTCTGAGCTGCGGGACGAGGGCTTCGAGGTCGGCGAAGCGCCCGGCGTGCGACCAATCCCGGCAGGTCGCCTGCGATGGCCCGGCGCCGCGCAGGCTGACCCGAACCACGGCGCAGCCGCGCGTGGTGAAGAAGCGGCTGGCGTCGAGCATGTGGTGGCTGGTCTCGCAGCCGCCCAAGCCATGCAGCAGAAGCAGCGTTGGGGCGTCCGCGCCGGCGTCCCGGGCGCTGTCCCGCCGCGCCTGCAGCACGTCGCCGTCGGGCATGGCGAACGCCAAGCGCTCGCCCGGTCCGCCCGGCAGCTCTGGGGCCGGCATCAGCGGGTTCCGCATCGATTGCAGGTGCGGGCCGTACCAAGGAAACCGTGGGCGAAAGGGCTCCAGCAACATGCAGCGGATCAAGCCCGCGGGCGCCTCGGCGTCAACTGGAGCGGTCGTGGAGGGTGGTCAGATCTCGCCGCGGCGCAGACGCTCGGCGAAGGTCGGCGTGGCCCCGACTAGCGAGTCACGGCCGGCGGTCAGCGTGTGTTCGACGTCTCGTTGGAGGGCGCCGTGCCGGCCGCGCTCGACGACGTCGATCCGTTCGCGCTCGGCGGCGCGAAGGGCGCGTCGGTGCTGACGACGCAGGTCGACGTGATCGATGGCGT
>CAYUKE010000104.1:0-9663 GCA_964445185.1 uncultured Geminicoccaceae bacterium | reverse complement strand
CGTTCGGAGTGTAGCTCAGCCTGGTAGAGCACCGTCTTCGGGAGGCGGGGGTCGCGTGTTCGAATCACGCCACTCCGACCATCGTTTCTCCCACGCCAACAGGCCCCTCACCCGCCAAGCACGGCGCGTCAACGCGACGTGAGCCCGCGTCGACGCGGATTGTAAGCGCGTTCGCGAGGCTCTACCTCCCGGGTCGTCATTTCCGTGCGCGAGGCGCACACATCGTGGAGACCGCCATGACCATGCGCCGCGTGCTCCTGCTTGTCAGCGTGCTTGTCCCGATCACCCTGCCGGCGGTCGCCGAGGACGCGACGACCGAGATCGATGAGTTGATCGGGCCGGCGGCGCCGCGCGGGCTTTCCGTCGAGGAGCTTGGGGATCAGCCGCTGGGCCGCGAGTTCGCCGACAACCCGCTGGTCGCGACGCGCGCGCTGCGCGCCCGGCTGCTCACGCTGGAGCCAGGCGGCGTCGTCCCGATCCACAGCCACGACGACCGGCCCGCGATCACGTACGTCACGCAGGGCGAAGTTCTCGAATACCGCAGCGACAGCGCCGAGCCGATCCTGCGGCAGCGTGGCGATGTCACCTTCGACGGTGACGGGATCGCTCAGTGGTGGGAAAACGTCGGCGACGAGGCGGTAATCTTCTACGTGGTCGACTTTTTCGACACTGGCTCGCCCCCCGATCACTGAGGTGCCTTTGCCCCTACAACGCCGCACGGTCCTTGCCGGCGTCGCCGCCCTGGCGACGGCAGGCTGCCTCGGCGGGCCCGGCGTAGGCGTCGGCTCGATCCTCGGCTATGAGGGGCTGCAGCGCGATCTCGCGCGACACTACGCATCGTGGGCTTGGGAGAAGAACGCCAGCTGTAACACGCCCCGGATGACGCGGATCCTCCGCGCCGACATCATCGACGAGACCCAGGAGGAGATCGTCGCGCTGATCCGCTACAGCTGGCTCGACGAGAGCCGTATCGAGTCGAGCCGCGGACGAACTGGCTTTCCGAGTGGGCGGGCGAGCTGCCGTGGCATCGATGAGCGCCGCTTCACGCTTCGCAAGGTCGACGACGGCGTGCGCGTGGTCGACATGTCCGGGCCCAAGCGGCCGCGGCCGATCACCGCCTAGGCGTCGGCGTTCGCCGTCGGTGCCTGACTACCCGGGCCCTGCGCCGTAGCGGACCACCTGGACCCGCTCGATGGTCACGAGCCCGCTGCCTATGAGCTGGTCGAGAACCGGGAGGAACGCGTCGATCTTCTCCGCGGCGTCGACGATCTCGACGACCATCGGCAGGTTCTGCGAGAGCCGTAGGATCTTCGTCGTGTGCAGGCGGCTCGATTGACCAAACCCTAAGGGGCCGCGGAGCACGGTCGCGCCGGCGAGCCCGGCCTGGCGCGCGCTGAGCACGATCGCCTCATAAAGTGGATGGCCGCCGGCCTTGTCGTCCTCGCCGACGAACACGCGCAGCAGCTTCGCGTCCTCCGGAACGTGCATCGAACCTCCCTCAGCGGGTCACCGCGACGGTCGCGGCAAAACCGGTCCAGACCGCCGCCATACAGAGCATGACCGACAAGGCGACATTGAGAAAGGCTCCTACCCACTGTCCGTCCTGAAGCAGGCTTAGGGTCTGCAGGCTGAACGATGAGAAGGTCGTGAAGCCGCCGCAGAAGCCGACCATGATGAACAGGCGCGCCTCGCTCGGAACGAGGAGGCGCCCCTCAGGCAGCGCGAGCGCGGCGACGACGCCAATGATGGCCGAGCCGACGACGTTGACGAGGAGTGTGCCCCAGGGAAACGTCTCGCCAAACAGACCGGCGACGAGCCCTGAGCAGGCGTAGCGGGCCATACCGCCGAGCGCGCTCCCCAACGCGATCCAAAAATAGGCCATGCGGGTCCCGCGCCGCGGTCGTCAGATGGTCACCACAACCAGAGCTGATCGGGCCTCGCAAGGCCGACAACGGCATCAGCCGGCATCACACGGTCCCCGCTACGCGCGGGTCGCACCGCAATGGGAAAGCCGAGGTCGCGGCACCAGATCACGGCCACCGCGTTGGTCACCGCCTCGGTGTTCTTCGCTTTCAACCATTTCTGCCGTAGCGCGACGTGCGCGAGTTCGTGGGCGAGCACGAAGCCGGCGGCCGCCTCGAGCTGGTCGAAGCGGTAGAGCGCCGCTCCGCTTCGCCAGCCCTGCTTGGCCTGCGGCGCCCGCATCGCGCCCCAATGCTGCAGTGTCAGTGGGTAGGCGTTGCGGTCGGCACGGGCGGCGGCAGTGATAATGTAGCCGTGCCGGGCGAGCTCCGCCCCGGGCCCCCGGCCCTTTGCCGGTCGCGGATAGCGGCACTGACCATGCACGACGCCAACGCGCTTGGGACTGAGGGTGATCCGCGCGAACACGGCCGGATCCGCACCCGGAACATCCAACAGCCGCCGCGCGAGCCCGTCGACCAGCTGCGGGAGCCCCAGACGGTCGTTGATCTCGAGTTCGCCCGTGCGGATCCGTGTCACGGTCAGGACGCGGCCGCGTCGTGGGCGATGAAACCGCCGGACTGCCGCTGCCAGAGCTGCGCGTAGAGGCCGCCAAGCTGCAGCAGGTCCGCGTGGCTGCCGGTCTCGACCAAGGCTCCCCGATCCATCACGATCAGCCGGTCCATCGCCGCGATCGTCGACAAGCGATGCGCGATCGCGATCACCGTTTTGCCGGCCATCAGGTTCGCGAGCTGCTCCTGGATCGCCGCCTCGATCTCGCTGTCGAGGGCGGCGGTCGCTTCGTCGAGCACGAGGATCGGCGCGTCCTTCAAAAGGACGCGGGCGATGGCGATCCGCTGCCGCTGGCCGCCCGAGAGCTTCACGCCGCGCTCGACGACATGGGCCTCGTAACCGCGCCGGCCGGCGGCATCTTCGAGCTCAGGGATGAAGAGATCGGCATGCGCCTGCGCCGCAGCGGCCTCGGCCGCGGGGTAGGCGGCAGCGGGACTGCCGTAGCGGATGTTGTCGAGGATCGAGCGATGCAGCAAGGACGTGTCCTGGGTGACCATGCCGATCTGCGCACGCAGGCTCTCCTGGCTGACCTCGGCGATATCCTGGCCGTCGATCCGGATCGACCCACCCTCCAGGTCGTAGAAGCGCAGCAGCAGGTTGACCAGCGTCGACTTGCCGGCGCCGGACCGGCCGACCAGCCCAACCTTCTCGCCTGGCCGGACCGTGAGCGAAAGATCGTCGATGACACCCGCCTGCCGGCCGTAATGGAAACGAACCCGGTCGAAGACGATCTCCCCACGACGGACCTCAAGCGGCGGGGCACCCGCACGATCGACGAGCCCGTAGGGCTGCGCGATGGTCTCCATGCCCTCCTGGACCGTGCCGATGTTCTCAAAGATCGCGGTCATCACCCACATGATCCAACCACTCATGTTGACGATGCGGATGACGAGGCCAAGCGCGAGCGCGATGGCGCCGATGGTGATCGCGCTCTGGCTCCAGAGCCACAAGGCGAGGATGCCGGTGCCGGTGATCAGCAGGCTGTTGATCGTCCAGATCACCAGCTCCATGCCGGTGATCATTCGCAGCTCCTGGTTGAAGCTGCGGGTGTGGTCGGCAATCGCCTCCCGCGCGTAAACGTCCTCCCGGTCGGCGTGGGCGAACAGCTTGACGGTGGCGATGTTCGTGTAGCTGTCGACGATCCGGCCGGTCATCGTCGAGCGCGCCTCCGACATGACGGCCGAGCGATCCTTCACGCGCGGAACGAAGTACGCGAGCGTCCACACGAACCCGGCGAGCCAGAGGATCAACGGCACCATCAGCCGCCAGTCGACACCGCCGAACAAGACCAGCGCGCTGAGCGCATAGAGGCTGGTGAACCAGAGCGCATCGACGACCTGGACCACCGCCTCGCGTAGCGACGGGCCCGTCTGGATGATCTTGTTGGCGATGCGGCCGGCGAAGTCGTTCTGAAAGAAGCCCAGGCTCTGGCGCAGCACGTAGCGATGCGTCTGCCAACGTACGAGATTGGTGAAGCCCGCCGTGATGCCCTGGTTGATGACCAGGGCGTGCAGGCCGAAGACGACGGGGCGGACGACGAGCGCGACGAACCCCATCAAAAGCAGGACCGTGCCGTGCTCGGCGAAAAACGTGGCCGGGTCCTCGGCGGTGCGCAGCATGTCGACGAGCTGCCCCAGGAAGGCGAACAGCGCGACCTCGACCAGCGCCGCGACGAGCCCGATCGCCATCACCACCGCCAGCGGCCGCCATACCTGACGGACGAAGTGCCAGAAGAACGGCCAAAGCTGGTTCGGCGGCGTGCCCGCCGGCGCCGGGGCGAACGGGTCGATCAGTCGCTCGAACCAGGCCAGCATGCGCGCGCTCCTTCGCTGGTCCCGGAACGTAGGACGCAGCGGGGCTGGCAACCAGGGCTCACGGGTCGGCGAGCAGGTCCATCGTCAAATCCCGCAGAAAGGCACCACGTTCGACCAACGAGCTGACGCGGATGTGCTCCCACTTTGTATGCGCGCCATCGCCGTCGACGCCGAGCCCGTCGAGCGTGGGTGTTGTCTCCCAAGTGAAGTTGCCGTCGCTGCCGCCGCCCGTGCGCATGCCCTGCAACGCAAAGCCATGCTGGCGCGCGATCGGTACCGCTCGTTCGAACAGCGCCTGGGTGGCGTCGTTGGCAGCGAATGCGGGCCGGTTCAGCCCCCCCTCGACCACCATCTCGACGTCGGCGTCGTACGGGACGCTCGCCTCGAAACGGGCAAGCGCGGCGTCGCCGACCGCTCGATTGGGAACGCGAATGTCGACATACGCCGTCGCATGCTCAGGAACGACGTTGAAGGCGGTTCCGCCCCGCGCGATACCCACGTTCACCGACAGGTCGAGCCCGTAGTCCGTCATCGCTTCCCAATCGAGGATCTGTCGCGCCATCTCCTTCACAGCGCTGCGGCCGTCCGCGTGCCGTGAGCCCGAATGCGCCGGCCGACCGCGAAACGTCACGACATAGCGGGCGACGCCGCGACGTGCGGTGACGATCTTGCCGCCCTCGCGTGCCGGCTCGACGACGAGGACGGCGTGCGCTGCGCGTCCAAGTTCGGCGATCAGCTCAGCCGAGGTCGGCGAGCCCACTTCCTCGTCGGAGGTGAAGAGAATCTGCAGCCGACGGTCGGCAGCCGCCGCCTTCGTCGCCACCTCGGCGAAAGCGCAGAACGCCAGCGAGGCGCCGCCCTTCATGTCGTAGATGCCCGGTCCGAAGGCCTTGTCGCCATCGATGCGGAACGGGTTTTCCTCAAGCGTTCCAACGGGATGGACGGTGTCGATGTGAGCCAAAATGAGAACCGGAGGACGCGCCGCTGTGCCGGTCGTCTCGGCCAGCAGATGGTCGCCATATCCGCTCGTGCCGGGAAAGCGCGAGATCACCGCCCCCACGGCTTGAAGCTGCGCTTCAATGTGGTTCGACAACAGATTGATTCGGCTCGCTTCGTCAGTGGGCGTTTCGTGCGCGACCCAGATCCGGAGGTCCGCCAGCATTCGGTCGGTGTCGAGCACGATCGGGATCTCCACGGAGTCTTTGATTGGGCGTAGGCCTAGCCGATCACGCCCTGCCGCGGCGAGGGCGGATGCATCGCGTCGCCGATTTGTCACAGCAGCCGCACACGAGTGCCGCACAGTCATCGACAAGGAGGGTCGAACCATGGCCAACGCGCGTCCACCGATCGTCAACATCGACGACGTCCTCGCCGACCCGGCGCTGAGCGATACCACCGGCCCACGCGGCGCGTTCGAGGCAAAGCTCGGCTTGATCGGCAAGGCCCTCGGCACGCTCAAGATCGGGATCAACGTCACCGTCGTGCCCGCGGGAAAACGCGCCTGGCCACGCCACTATCACTACGCCAACGATGAACTCTTCATCGTCCTCGAAGGCACCGGCACCCTTCGCTACGGCGACCACCGGCATCAGCTTCGCGCCGGCGACGTCGTCCATATCGCGGCCGGCACGGGCATTCCCTTCCAGATCCAAAATACCTCGGCGACCGAGCTCAAGTATCTGGCACTTAGCACGCTCCTTCACCCGGATGTCTTCGTCTATCCCGATAGTGATAAGATCGGCTTCATGGCCGGCGGCGGGCCGATGCGTGAGGCCGTCGACCCGACTCAGCCGAAGCTCGTGCGCTTCATCAAAGCAGATGTGGCCGCCGGCTACTGGGACGGTGAGCCGGACGCGTAACCCGAAGCACGCCTCTTTCACCAGGGAATCCAATCGAAAGTTGGGTCACCACTGCCTCCCTACCGGCAAGTGCCGTAGGGGCTCGCTGCGCCGCGTGCTAAAGCGCGCGTAACAAAGCGGGTCACGGGCCAGCCGCCCTGAGGACTCGCACAAGCCTGGCGACGCACTGGGCCGTACCGCTCCGCATCGTTCGGGTGCCCTCGTGGAGGTCGCAATTGTGGTGGCTGGACCGCAACTTAGAAGCTTTGAGGAGAACCTGGGCGGTACTGCTCCGAACGTTCGTGACGTCGAGGACGAGGTGCCGAACGTCCGCGCCAAGGTTCGCGAAGCGCGGGCTGCCCTGGAGACGCCAAGGCGGATCGAGCGTGACGCCGACGACATCGGCGACAAACTCGAACGTCTTCAGCTCAGTCTCAAGGTGATCGACAAAGTCGCCGTTCTCAAGCCGATCTCCCTCGCGCTGCAGAAGACACTGCAGACGGCGGAGCGGGCCGCCGACCGCGTCGAGGGCCAAGCCCGCGACCTGCGCAAGCAGATCGAGAACGCCGGCTGGATCGACAGGCTCAAGGACGCGGAGGCCAAGCTTGTCGATCTCGAGCAGAACCTCGCCGCCACCGCGGCGACTATCGACGGCTACGCAGAGAGCACCGGCGAGGCGATCGACGGCTTTGACCGCCTCGGACAACCCGTCAAACCGCTTGCCGACGCGACAGACGCCTTGGTGGAAGGCCCGAACCGGGCAGTCGTCAGCCTCAACGAACTCTTCGAGAGCGTCGAGGACGATGTCGACGACTTCACCAGCCTGATCGATAGTGCCAACTTTTCGCCGGTCATCGACGTCGGCAACGACTTTGCGAAGGTCAAGGAGCTGATCTGTCGGCTTGAGGACACCTTTGGGATTGCCTACCCGGTCCTGAAGCCGATCGAACCGCTGCTCGACGCTGTTGGCTTCGTCTTTCGGTTCACGGTCGAGCCCGTGCTGGACTTCGTCCTCGGCAAGCTCGGTTTGGATCGGGTCATGGACGCGGTAGCCCGCCAGCTCGAGCGGCTACTGCCCGACTTCAACCCGCTCGACACGTTGCAAGCCAAAATCGAGGAGGTGTTTGGGGCGGTCGAGGACTTCATCAACGACGCCTTCGACATTGACGCCTGGACTGCCCGCATCCAGTCCGAACTGATCGAGCCGCTGACGGACGCGAGCGATGGGCCGACGGGCTTCGGCAGCAAGCTCGCGGATAGCCTCACCGGCGACGCGTTTCGGGACATCCTCGACGGCGGCGGCGGCAATGACACGCTCTTCGGCGGCGGTGGCGCGGATGCTCTCGTGGCGTCGGCTGGCGACGACGTCCTCGATGGCGGCGCCGGCTTCGACGCCGCGCTCTTCTCGGGAAACTTCGCCGAATACACGATCACCCAGAACGAGGACGGCACCTTCATCGTCGCGCACACGACACCGCCGCGCGGCGAGCCGGGCACCGGCGCCGATCTCCTGCGTAGCATTGCCGAGCTGCAGTTCGCGGACCGCAAGATCACGACCCAGACGCTCCGCGACAACGTCAAGATCGCCGAAGCGGCCGAGCTGATCGGCATCGCCGCCGACGAGTTCCTCCTCGGGGGTGACCGGGCGGTCGTGACCATTGATGGCCGAGGCGGCGCCGACGAGCTCTATGGGGGGACCGGCGACGACGAGCTGCGTGGCGGCGACGGCAACGACCTGCTGCACGGCGCGGCCGGCAACGACGTCATCCGCGGCGGCGCGGGGATCGATTCCGTCTCCTACGCCAACGCGGTCCCGGGCGGTATTCGCGCACGCACGACCAGCGATGACACACCCTTCGGTGGCGTCACGGTCGACCTCGGCGAGAACAGAGCCGACGGCGCCGCCGGCAGCGACCAGATCTTCGCCGTCGAGAACGTCTACGGCAGCGAGGCCGCCGACACGTTGCGTGGCGATCGGGCCGCCAACGCGCTCTATGGCAGCGGTGGCGCGGACCGGTTGTTCGGCGCCGCCGGTGACGACGTGCTGGTTCCCGGAAGCGGCGACGACGCGGTGGCCGGGGGCGATGGGCATGACCGGATCGTGGTCGACCGTGGCGACCTCGTTGCCAGTGGCGGGCGCGGCCGCGACATCCTGGACCTCGCGACGGTGCGGGGCAGCATCACCGTCGACTTTGCGAACGACACCTACGCCGCGCGCCTCCGCGTCGACCTCCCCGTCTGGCGCGACACGGGCACGGTCGAGGCGCGAGCATTCGACGGCGCCAGCTACACGCCCAGCGACGTGCTCGAAACCGACCCGACCTTCGCCAACAGCGCCGATGACCTCACGCGCCGACTACCGCGCAACCCGACCGACGCCGACGACGCGTCGAGCCCCGAGGTTCGCGAAACCTTCGAGCGGTTCAAGATCGAGGCGGCGGTCGTCACCGAGGCGGCCACAGGCCGCTTCGACAGCATCGAGGTCGTCCGCGGCGGAAGCGCCGCCACCCGGCTGCTGCCGAGCGTCGGCGTCGACCGGTTCGACGGTCGCGACGAGAATGCCAACCGTGACCGGCTGGACCTGCGCGACGCCGAGAGCGGCATCGACTTCGATCTGCGAACGGGCGACAGCGCCCATCCCCTCCTCAGCGGCGATCAATACCAGGGGCTCGAGGAGGTGGCAGGCTCCGCGCTCGACGACCGGATCAGCGGCGACGATACGGCGAACGTTCTCGTTGGACGCGACGGCAACGACACGCTCTGGGGCCGCGGCGGCGCCGACGAGATCCGTGGCAACGAGGGCCGCGACGCGCTGTTCGGCAATAAGGGCAAGGACCTCCTGCAGGGCGGCGCGTGGGCCGATCGGCTCGCCGGCGGGAAGGGCGACGACCGGCTCCAAGGGCAGCGCGGCGACGACCTTCTCGAGGGCGCGCGCGGCAACGACGTCTTGCGCGGCGGGCCCGGCAACGATCGTCTGAGCGGCGGCCCAGGGCGCGACAGCTTCGTCTTCCGCGTTGGCGATGACCGCGACACCGTCGCCGATCTCACCGCCAGCGAGGCGCTACTGCTCGGCTCCGGCCTCTGGCGCGGCAACCTCGCGCCGGCGGACATCGTCGAGCGCTTCGGGCGCGATGCGGGCGCCGATGTCGTGCTGACGTTCGGCGGCGGCGACGAGGTCCTGCGGATCGAAAACGTCGGCCGCGACGCGGTCATCGACGCGATCGAGATTGTCTAGCGACGCAGCTCACCTCATCCGCCAGGCCGCTGGGGCTTGCCGCCCCACTTGCCCTTACTCATCCGCGGCCGCCGGTCGGGCTTCCGCTTCTGCGGCGCGTAGTCCTCCTTGGTCCGCGTCGACATGCCGGGCTTGTTCAAGCCAAGCTCATTCGCCTCGAGGCGCTTGATCTCGTCGCGCAGGCGCGCCGCCTCCTCGAACTCGAGATTCGCCGCCGCATCCTTCATCTTTTGCTCGAGCTGGC
>CAYUKE010000103.1:4510-9666 GCA_964445185.1 uncultured Geminicoccaceae bacterium | reverse complement strand
CCACCCCTGGGTCGCCGACACGTTCGCGTTGCCGCGCGAGTATTACGCCCAGGGCATCCGCCGCTATGGCTTCCACGGCCTGTCCTACGAGTTCATCGCTCGTGAGTTGAAGACGCTGGCGCCGAAGCTCGCCGCCGGCAATGTCGTCGTCGCGCATCTCGGCAACGGAGCGAGCTGCTGTGGCATCAAGGCCGGCACCAGCGCCGACAGCACGATGGGCTTCACCGCCCTCGATGGCTTGCCGATGGGCACGCGCACCGGCCAGATCGATCCGGGGGTCGTCCTGCACCTGATCGACGCGCTCGGCATGTCGACGAAGGAGGTGACGGATCTCTTCTACAAGGAATCCGGTCTCAAGGGCCTCTCGGGCGTCAGCAGCGACATGCGTGACATCGCTGCCAGCGACACGCCGGAGGCGGCCGAGGCGATCCACTACTTCACCTACCGCATCCGCCGCGAGATCGCCTCGTTGGCGGGCGCCATGGAGGGCATCGACGGTTTGGTGTTCACGGCGGGCATCGGCCAGCACGCGAAGCCGGTCCGCAAAGAGGTCTGTCGCGGTCTAGCCTGGCTCGGGATCACGATCGACGACGCGGCCAACGAGGCCAACGCTGCCGTCATCTCAACGCCCGACAGCGCGGTCGAGGTGCGGGTCATTCCGACCAACGAAGAGAAGATGATCGCGCTGCACGCCCTGCGGGTCGTCAACGCGGATTGAGGACGGCGCGTCGCGCATGGCGCGCCTCCAGCGCCCGGGTGCTTCGGGCCGGTCCTCGTGAATGCAGAGGATTCTGGGGTCGGTCGCGAGGCCCGGTAGAGCTGTGGTCCCGATCTCGACGACCGAGAGCGGCTGGCCGGCAATCGGCTCGGCGCTCAGAGCGCCCTGTTCGCGCAGCCCGCGGCCAACCGCTTCCGCGTCGCCTGGTGTCGTCGTCACGATGAAGCGGCCCAATCGGTCGCCAAGCTCGTCGACGAGCCGCTGCGCTTGGCCCACGGCGGGCGTGGCGGCGCAGTCGATCGCGCGCCAGACCGACCCGTCGCTGTGCAGCTGATAGAGGTCGTCGCCGGCGGTGAGGTCGACCGATCGCGGATTGTTGTCGACGCGCGTCTAGCCGGGACAGCTATTGCCGCCGCAGACCGCGGATCTGGTCGGAACGGTAGGTGAGGCTGCAGGGCGAGGGGGTGCGCACGCTCGCGCAGGTTTGCGGTCCGCCGAACTCATCGGTGAATAGGGAGAACACCTGCGGGCCGAGAAGTTCGGCCGCCGGCGCTACGTCCACGCGCGTTGCGTCGCTGCCGGCAGCGAGGCCGGCGACGTGGGTGCCATGATCGCAGCGCGGATGCCGCAGCGCGCGGCGGCACCGGCGCCGACCTAGGCTGTGCCGCCGCCAGGGCAAACGGTCGTCGCACCGTCCCGCGGGACCGGGCGCGCTCGCTTAACGCGGCGAGCGCCGGTCTGTCGACCGACATCGGGCTGCCAATGAGCCGTGCCGCAAGGCTGGTGTCGGCTGTGCGCTGTGCGTCGGCGCCTGGCGCGGCGATCCACAGACAGGCGATGAGCGTCGAGGTCAGCAGAGAGTGTCTTCGCGACAGCATCATCTGCACTCCTCCCTGGAGCATGTTGTCGAGATGGCGGCTTTGGGAACGAGGCGGGCGGTGCCCCGGCGACGACGACTGTCGATGTTGATCAAACATGAACGGCCGGCTGTGCATTGGCGCGGAGGATGCGACGGGCTTCCTCAGTCCGCTCGGACGTCGCGGCGCAAGCTTGCGGCCATGAAGTCGGCGAAGGCGCGGACCTTGGCGGCGGCGCGCCGGCCCTCGACCGATACGAGGCGGACCGGCAGGGGCGGCAGCTCGAAGGCGTCCAGCACTGTCACCAAACGCTTCGAGGCGAGGTCGTCGGCCACCTGGTAAATCGGGACTTGGGTCAGACCATAACCCTGGCGCGCCGCGTCGATGGCGACCTCGGGCGTGCTCGTCTCGAGCCTTGAGGCGACGTGCAGATCGAGAGTCTTGCCGCCATCGCGGAACGCCCAGGTGTTCCCGCGCATCAGGGAGGTGGGTGCGATCAGCCGATGGTGGCGAAGCTCCCGAGGATGTGTGGGCGCACCGGCATGGTCGAGGTAGGCGGGGGCACCGACGACGACGCGACGGACATGGTGAACCGTCATCGCCATCAATGCCGAGTCCTCCAGGTCACCGATGCGGATGCCGACGTCGACGCCTTCGTCGACCAGATTGACGACCCGATCGACGAAAAGCGTTCGCACGCTCACGTCGGGAAAGCGCTCGAGGAACGCTGGCAGCTTTGGGCCGACGTGCAGACGGCCGAATTGCGTCGGCGCGGTGACGGTCAGTCGGCCCTGTGGGCGGGCGTGGCTGCCGGCGGCGGCGTCCTCGGCCTCGGCGACGTCCACGAGGATGCGACGGCAGTCGTCCAGATAGCGTCGTCCGGCGTCCGTCAGGCGGACGCTGCGCGTGGTCCGCGTGAACAGACGCGTGCCGATCCGCGCTTCGAGCCCGGCTATGGCGCGGGTCACCGCCGCGGGCGACTGGTTGAGAACGCGGGCGGCGGCGGCGAACCCGCCTTCGTCCGCGACGGCGACGAGCACGGCCATAGCCTGGAGACGGTCCATGCATCATTCCGCAGACCGAAACAATCCCTTGCATGTTGCGCTGGTTAACGTCGTCCAGTAAGCGAGCGAAGGTCACTTCGCAGTCGACACAAGGCGCGGAGCAGTTCGATGGCGCAAGCCTTTGCCGAGATCACCTTCACCCCAGCGGTCAAAGCCGCGCAGGAGCGGTTCGGTTCGCGCGAGTCGTACAGCGCCTTCGAGGCGCCCGACGCGCCGCGTGGTGACCGGCTGACCGCGCGCGAGCGCGAGTTCATCGAGGAGCGCGACGGCTTCTATCAGGCCACGGTCAACGCCGATGGCTGGCCCTACGTTCAGTTCCGCGGTGGCCCGGCTGGTTTCCTTCGGGTTGTCGACGCCCAGACGCTGGCCTTCGCCGACTTCCGAGGCAACCGACAGTACCTCAGCGTCGGCAACCTGGCCGGCAACGACCGCATCGCCCTGATCTTGATGGACTATGCCAACCGGCGCCGGTTGAAGCTCTGGGGACGCGTTACGGTCGTCGATACCGCTGAAGATCCGAGTCTGATCGAGCGCGTGCAGATGGAAGGCTACAACGCCGTCGTCGAGCGCGCCTTCGTGATTTCGGTCGAGGCCTTCGACTGGAACTGCCCGCAGCACATCACCCCGCGCTTCACCGACGCGGAGATCGAGGTGATGCTTCGCCCGGTGAAGGAGCGGTTCCAGACACTCGTAGGCGAGAACGAACGCCTACGCGCGCACGCTGCGGCGCCGGCCGGGCCGTTGGGACGGGGACCACAGCCGTTGGTGGTCACCGGCGTGCGCCAGCTGACGCCGCGGATCCGTGCCTACGAGCTGCGCGCCACACACGGCGGCGAGCTCCCCGAGGTCCAGGCCGGCGCGCATCTTCCGGTCCCGGTGCGCCTCGCCGACGGCGCGGAGGCGATCCGCACCTACTCGATCGCCAGCGACCCGGCACGGCGCGACGTCTACGAGATCGCCGTGCTCCGCGAGGACGAAGGCCGCGGCGGCTCGCTCGGCGTGCATCGCGACTATCAGTTAGGTCAAGTCTTGCACGCCGGCACACCCGTCAACGGGTTCGCGCTGCATACCGATCCGCGGCCGGCGGTCCTGCTCGCCGGCGGCGTCGGGATCACGCCCTTGAAGGCGATGGCGCACATGCTTTCGGCCAACGGGCGCGCGTTCCAGCTGCACTATGCGGCTCGTTCGGCCGCCGACGTGGCATATGGCGGCGAGTTGCGGGCGCTCGCCGGCGATGCGTTGACCGTCTACGCCGACGGCGACCGGCTCGACGTCAGGCGTGTCCTGGCCGAGGCGCCCGACGACGCGGTCTTCTACGCCTGCGGACCGGGGCGGCTCATCGATGCCGTCGTCGTTGCTGGCTCGGCGTTGGGGATCGATCTGGCGAGGATCCGCTTCGAGCGCTTCGCCGCGCCATCCCCTAGGGCCGACGATCGCCCGGTCGAGGTGCGCCTTCGGAAGAGTGGCAAGACGCTGCTCGTCCCGGCTGACACCTCGGTCCTCGATGCGATGTTGGATGCCGGCATCGACCAGCCCTTCAGCTGCAAGACCGGCACCTGCGGGACCTGCGCCGTACCGGTTCTGGAGGGGGTTCCGGACCACCGCGACACGGCGTTGGCGCCGGCGGATCATGCGGTCGGCCTGATGTGCACCTGCGTCAGCCGCGCGTGCTCGACTGCGCTCGTGCTCGACGCCTGACAATGGCTAGCGTGGTGGCTAGGCGGCGAGGTCCGTCACCAACGCCTGCCAGCGCTCGGCGACCTTGTCGCGTACCCGCTCCAGGTCGCGGGCGGCATCGGCCGGCGGCACGCCGTGGGGCGCGTTCTTGAGAAAGCGAATCTGCGTCTGGACCAGTTGACCCGCCTGCTGGTCGATGTGCTGCAGCGCGAGGGCGAACGGGTCGAGGGCATCGTGGTCGGGTGGGAGCAGCGGGCCTAGGCGCATGGTCGTGTAGATCGCATGGCCGAGCACGCACATCGCCACGGCACCCCGCATCGGCCCCAGCCAGAAGGCTTGGACGACCTCGCGCTGGCACTCCAGCCAGAACGGCATTGTCTGCAGCTGCGTGGTCGCTGCCGTCGCCGAAGGCGTCCAGCTCACCGCCCGCATCAAGAGCTGCACCAGCTCGACCTCGCGCCAGTACTGGGAGTGGAAGAGGTTGTGCCAGGGCGTCGTGAAGGGTTGCATCTCGACGGCCTGCAGGAGCTGAGCGTGCGTGGTGTGCGCGGCGGCGAGGAAGGAGGCGAGCTGCGTTTGCGTGTTCGCCGGGACCTTGCCCACGGCATCGACGGGAAGGCGTAGCGCGCTCATCGGGCGGCCTCCTCGACGGCCGTCGCCTGGGCGAGTCGGGCCGGCACTGCGCGCCGGTGGTCATAGCCTTCGGGAAAGGGGATCAATGGGCCCGTCGGCTCTTCGGGCGACAGCCATACCGAGCCGTTGCCGCGGAACGAGCCGTCGACGACCTCGCGCGCGAAACCGCTCAGCAGGGCCGCGGTGAGCGCCGGCTTCTCCAGGGTG